>DASQFV010000304.1:0-5381 GCA_035632975.1 Nitrospiraceae bacterium | reverse complement strand
GTACCGGAAGTGATCACAGAGCTTCGAAATGTTCAGCGATGGATTCGCAGTGAGTTGGTCGAGCGATTGCGCGAAGAGCCGATGTGGAACGCCTTCGTCACCGCGCTTCGTATTCGGGTGGGAATCGAGGACGGCAGCATTGTCGCGTTTGTCGATGACTTGCACAACAGCAACCGTACCTATTGTCGTGAGCTCTGGGCCGCGCTGAAGCCGCTCAAGATTAAATGGGGCTGCCAGGCCACGATGTTCCTGGCCGACGACGAGGAGATGGTCAAACTTGCGGCCGAGAGCGGCTGCGTATCGGTCTTCGTCGGGATGGAATCGCTCGATGAAGACGCTTTGGATGAAACGAACAAGCCGTTTAACCGGGTCCTGAAGTTCTCCAAAGAGATCAAAATGTTTCACGATTACGGGATCATGGTGAATCCCGGAATCGTGTTCGGATTCGACAGCGACGATGTGACCGTATTCGAACGAGCCGTCGACTTCTTGACGAAGAACCAGGTGGAATTGGCTTACTTCAACGTGCTGACACCCCTTCCTGGTACGGCGCTGTTCGACCGCTTCGAAAAGTCCGGTCGTATTTTTGATAGGGACTGGGCGAAGTACGACGGCAAGCATGTGGTGTTCCAGCCGAGCCGGATGACGACCGAGCAACTTCAAGACGGTTTCCACTGGGCGAACCACCAATTCTATTCGCTCCCTTCGATCTGGAAACGACTGTCGGGCACGAGTCAGCGGCTTATTCCGCGATGGGAGATGAATCGGGAGTTTCGGAAGTTGGTCAAGCGAACCTGCCCCAAAGGGTCTGTGTCCCCGCTCGCGGGGGTGTTGAGGAATCTCCAGGCGAAGCTCCCGGTGTTGGACAAGGAGCAATTGATTCCGAGCGCGCTGCATGCACTGAAACAGGCCTTCGATCCGAACGCGCTCTCGGCACAACAATTGATGTTCCACATCAAGGCCAAGCGGCATGACAAGTTCGCTGCTCTGTTCGTGGATCTTGAGGGTACCCTCGATCGCCTGAATGCCTTGGAATTGATTAAGCGGATCAAGGAAGCGGCCAATCAGGCACGCATGGACATCATCGTCAACTTCGAGCACCTCAAGCTGGCGACGCCCGACGCCCTCAAGGCGTTGGTGGATTCAGACGCGATGAAAGTAGCGATTCCGCATGTGAAGGTCCGCTTTCGCAAGTTTAAGGATGCGTTCGAGGCCTCCTTGCAGGGCTTCTCGCTCGCGGGCTTGCAGGGCTTCTCGCTTACAGGCCTTGAACATCTCAACGAAGATTCGCAGGATGCATAACTTTGAGTATCGTCATGGGGAACTCTACTGCGAACAGGTGCCGGTCAGCCGGATTGCGAAAGAGGTCGGCACGCCTTGCTACATCTACAGCTACGCGACCCTCGTTCGTCATTTCCGGGTGTATGATGGAGCCTTCAAGAGCGTACCCCATGTGATTGCATTCGCCATGAAGGCCAATTCCAATATCGCGATCCTCCGTCTCATGGCAAAGGAGGGGAGCGGCATGGATATTGTGTCCGGCGGAGAACTCTTTCGGGCGCTCAAGGCAGGTGTTCCTCCCTCAAAGATCGTATTCGCAGGCGTCGGCAAGAACTCTGAGGAGATTCGCGAGGCCTTGAAGGCCGACATCCTCATGTTCAACGTCGAATCTTCGGCTGAGCTGCAGGCAATTAATGAGGTGGCGGCTTCCGTCGGGACCAAGGCGAGGGTCGCCCTGCGCATCAATCCCGACATCGATCCGAAAACGCACCCCTACATTTCGACCGGTCTCAAGAAGAGCAAGTTCGGGATCGCTGCCGATCGGGCTCTCGAAGAATTCACGCTGGCTTCCTCACTCGCCAACATCGATGTCGTCGGGGTTCATAAGCATATCGGGTCGCAGTTGACGGAAGTCACGCCGTTCGTCGAGGCCGTGAAGAAGGTGGTGAAGCTGGTCGAAGACTTGAAGGGCCAGGGCATCAACATCCGGTACGTCAATATCGGCGGCGGTCTTGGCATTACCTACTCGGATGAAACGCCACCGCTGCCGCAAGACCTTGCAAATGCCGTGTCGCCACTGCTGAAGAGTTTGAATGTGACCCTCATCATGGAGCCGGGTCGCGTCATTGTCGGCAACGCCGGCATTCTGGTGACGAAGGTATTGTATCGGAAGGACGGCGAAGCGAAACGGTTTATTATCGTCGATGCGGCGATGAATGATCTGATCAGACCGAGCCTCTACGGGGCCTATCACGAGATTCGTCCCTTGTCCGAGGCGGTGTTGCAGCGGCCCAAGCATCAGGTGGATGTTGTCGGTCCGGTCTGTGAGTCCGGCGATTTTCTTGCGAAGGACCGGTCACTGCCGGAGGTCAACCCGGGTGACATGCTTGCGGTGATGAGTGCGGGGGCTTATGGGTTTGTCATGGCCTCCAATTACAATTCACGACCAAGGGTACCTGAAGTTCTGATCAAAGACGGGGAGATCCATGTCATCAAGACCAGGGAAACCTACGACGATTTGGTGAAGGGCGAAGCGATTCCGGAATTTCTTAATTGATGAGTGGGCGCGACAGACGTGTTGTCGGCGAAGGAGTCACATGTTTACAGGTACATTAATAGCCATTGTGACCCCGTTCAGGAATGGCAAGGTTGATGAGCGGGCCTTCGGCGACCTTATAGAATGGCAAATTGCCAACGGGACGAACGGGATTGTCCCCTGCGGCACCACCGGCGAATCCGCCACCCTCTCACACCAGGAACACCACCGCGTGGTCGAATTGACCGTCGAGGTGGTCAATCGGCGCATCCCCGTGATTGCCGGAACCGGCTCCAACAGCACGGAAGAAGCGGTGTCCCTCACGAAACACGCCAAGCAGGCAGGGGCCGATGGGGCACTGATCATTACGCCCTACTACAACAAGCCCACGCAAGAAGGGCTGTACCGACATTACAAAGTGATCGCGGAGTCCGTGGATCTTCCGCAGATCCTGTATAACATTCCCGGACGGACCGGCGTGAACATGTTGCCTTCCACTGTCGCAAGGCTTTGTGGGTTACAGAGCATTGTCGGGATCAAAGAGGGGAGTGGGTCAGTCCAGCAGGCCTCTGAGATTGCGCTTACGTGTGGAGATAGGATGACGATCCTGGCGGGAGATGATGCCCTGACGTTGCCTATGATGGCAGTCGGAGGAAAAGGGGTCATTAGCGTGACATCGAACGTCGTTCCATCCGAGATGGCTCAATTGGTCAAGGCCTTCTTGAGCGGACGCATCGACGAGGCGCGCCGAATTCATTTCGCATTGTCGCCGCTCTTCAACGCGCTCTTTTACGAGACCAATCCGATTCCGGTGAAAACTGCGCTGGGCATGATGGGGAAGATCGATCCGGAGCTGCGGCTGCCACTTTGTGCCATGGCGACCGAGACGAGGGACCAACTCACACGAGCCCTAAAGGATGCAGGCCTCATTTAGTAAGCCCGACGGTCTTGGCTCGGGTACTCATTCTATGATCAACGTGATTGTCGCAGGGGCTGCCGGTCGCATGGGCTGCCGGCTGGTTGCCCTTATCAAAGATTCGACTACCCTGACGCTTGCCGGTGCGATTGAAGGGAAGGGCCATCACGCTGTGGGTGACGATGCCGGGGAGACAGCGGGCTGTGGCCGTTTGGGTCTTCCGATCACCGACGATTTCGCGGCTCTCATTGACAGAGGCGAAGTGGTCGTCGATTTCTCCGCTCCTGAAGCGACCCTGCATCATATACGCACGGTGGCGCAACATCGACGGGCCATGGTGATCGGCACGACGGGGTTTTCCGCTCCCCAGCTTGAAGAGCTGAAATCGCTTGCGTGTCAAGTTCCCTGCGTGTTGTCCCCTAACATGAGCGTGGGTGTCAATCTGATCTACAAGGTCATCAGCGAGATGGCGAAAACGCTGGGGGACGAATACGACATTGAGGTGATAGAAGCTCATCATCGTCTAAAAAAAGATGCGCCAAGCGGGACGGCGCTCAAGATTGCGGAAGTCTTGGCGAAAGCTATGAACCGCAATCTGGATCAGGTCGTTGTCTATGCCAGAAAAGGTCTTATCGGGGAACGGAAGAAGGGTGAGATCGGGATTCAAACGATCCGTGCCGGCGACATTGTCGGCGATCACACGATTCTCTTTGGTGGGATGGGGGAGCGCATCGAAGTGACGCATCGAGCGAGTAGCCGAGATACCTTCGCGGGAGGCGCCTTGCGTGCCGCTCGGTGGGTGGTTCGGCAGCCTCCAGGCCTGTACGACATGATGGACGTGCTGAGTCTCCGATAGTTCCTCCTCCCGGATCCGGCTCCCCACGTCGTGAATCTGACCGGCAATCATCTGTTGTCGTGACAGATCCTCTGGTGAAGCGTCATCGGGTTCACATCACCTCAGCCGCCTTACGCTCGTCGTACGTGAGCGGTTTCGGCTCTGTCATAGCGCCGGCTAATGTCTCGCGGTGATAGGCCGAGGTTCCTGGTCCGCTGATTTCCGGCGACCACAATTCAAACAGGCAAATACTGTGATCGCAAGCCCTGCGTTCAGATCCACCGCCCGTTCCGGCAACATCGTCCCGCGGCATTTATCGCAGATCGTCATGCTCGGCAATCTACCATGCTAGAAAATGGAAGCATATCCATCTGAAGTACTGGGTCTTCATGGGAAATAGGCCCTTCCGCTCATATACAGCTAGGCCATTTGAGTAGAGGGGAGGAATGAGAATCCGTTAGCTTATCAGCCAGAACAGATTATGGAGTCCTTGACAGTGGTCCTGCTGTCCCATAGGATTGTGGTATCAGAAAGAGTCCGCCACTATGTATAGGATTATCCTCATTCTCGGGCTACTTGTAGTGCTGTATTTTCTCTTCCGGCGTGCCTTTCACGGGTTCAAAGTCAAAGGCCGGGGTGAACCGGACCGTCTCCCTCCTGGTAAAAATCACATGGTTCAGGATCCCGTCTGCCTGGTGTTTGTTCCGAGGGGCACGGCGATAACGGAAGATATCGGGGGGCAGACATATTACTTCTGCAGCCGATCCTGCGCGCACAAGTTTCAGGAAAAGCTCGCCGGCTAACAGCCAGAGTAATCCGAATCGGAGAGCTTTTCTTCGTTGTCGAATTTGAGCGTGATCTGGCACTCATTGGGCGAGAAGTGAAAGAGTGGTAGGCCTGATTTGCCGCCGGCAATGCGATAGTAGGTCCACGTTTCGCCGCCGAAAAATCTTGGGGCCTTGCCGCTCGGCGCTCCCCAGTTCTTCTCAAACCAGGCCTTGTCCTTGCCTTGAAGCTCAGCCGGTTTGAGCGACTGTTCAAGATAGGGATTACTACCGCCGCAGCCGGTCAGGGCCAGACCGAAAAGGAGAACC
>DASQFV010000303.1:0-5694 GCA_035632975.1 Nitrospiraceae bacterium | reverse complement strand
GGCCCGGCGATCCACCGTCTTCATCTCCATGACGGACGCGCCTTCCACCTTCCCATCAATGACGCGTTGGCCAAAGGTAATCCCGTGGATATCGGCTTCCTGCTCCGTCGCATACAAGACCTCGGCTGAGAATTCTCGAGTGTGGACGCCTCGGTGATCGTCCAAGGAGATGAAGATGCGAAGCTGCCGACAGTCTTTGCCATGGGCTTAATGTTTCCCTTTCGCTATGGACAGATCACCAGAGAGTCGCCATCTCTTCACTCGACTGGACCCCCGGAACCGTGAGGAAGAACCACAGGAGGGGCTACGCCGGGCTGTCCGGGGCTCATTTCGTCGCACGGGCTGGGGTTGCTCCGCAGTGAACTAGGGAACAACCGAGTCCTTTCTCTCCCTTGGTCAGTATACCTTCATCATCAGTATGGTGAGAAGTACGCCTCGCCAGGAGGGGTAGTCCGTACATGTCCAAATCACAACAACCGGCGCAACACCAGAAACGGCGTCCCGGTCTGGAAACGGACATGATTCCCCGCCCAAAATCGGACGACTCCACACACCAAGGCACAGGGAAATTACTCGGGAAAATAGCTCTTATCACAGGCGGGGACAGTGGGATCGGACGCGCCGTTGCCATCTCCTTCGCCCGAGAGGGAGCCGATATCGTCATCCTATATCTTGATGAGCATCACGATGCCAAAGAGACCGCTACCCTAGTGGAAAAAGAAGGCCGTCGGTGCGTCGCGATGGCAGGCGATGTAGGAACAAAGGCATTTTGTAAGGAAAGCGTGAAGAAGACGATGGCCGAATTCGGGCATCTCGATATTCTCGTCAACAATGCGGCTGAGCAACATCCGAAGGACTGCATTACGAAGATTTCACAGGAGCAACTTGAGCGGACGTTTCGAACCAATATCTTTTCGTTCTTCTATATGACGCAGGCCGCGCTTCCCCATCTAAAAGCGGGAAGCACCATTATCAATTCGACTTCAGTGACGGCCTACAAAGGCAGCTGGCATCTTCTGGATTACTCCGCCACGAAGGGGGCCATTGTAACCTTCACCCGATCACTCTCCCAGGCCCTGGCCGAGAAGAGAATCCGCGTCAATGCGGTCGCCCCCGGCCCGATCTGGACTCCGCTCATTCCCTCCACATTCTCCAAGAAAGAAGTTAAGTCATTTGGCTCCAAGGTTCCCATGAAACGAGCAGGCCAGCCGGAAGAAGTGGCGCCCAGCTATTTGTTTCTGGCCTCCAGCGAGTCCTCGTACATGACGGGGCAGGTCCTCCATCCTAATGGTGGGACTGTGGTCAATGGGTGAGATCGGTGGGTAGCGATGAGTGAGCCGAGCTGTGCTGTGCGCATCCTCGAGAACCACCGCCAGGTTGAAATGCGCGAGCGCAGAGTCCGGCCCATACTGCCGGGCACGACGGTAGCAGGTCTCGGCTTCTTTGAGCTCACCGGCGTTATGATTGAGGAGACCGAGATTGACATGCGCCTCCACAAAGGCAGGCTGTAACCGGAGGGCCTCCTGATAGGCACGCCGCGCTTCATCCGGTGAGTCTGCCTAGAGCGCCATGGCTCGTTCAAACCACGTAAGAGAAACTGTCGAGTTTCATCTTATTCATGTTCCAAGATCGACACCCATCAAATCTTAGGATTCTCCCCTCCCCCCGTAGGACTCGGGAATCAACGGGTAGATCGGTCGTCACCCACAATGTACGGAATACAAACGAGATGAACGGACACGCGTTATATCTTCCAGTAATATTATATTGGGCGAGGGAGTTCCGAGATGGGAGTGGAAGAACTGCAGAAACGCATTGAGGGGAAGGTGACGACCGCGACGGACGTGGGGTACGAACAACTCAGACGTGAAATGAATTGGAATCAGCTGACGCCGATGCGCTACCCGCAGCTGATTGTACAAGTCGCGACTGAGCAGGATGTTGTCGAGGCCGTCCGATTTGCGCGCACTGATAGAATGACAATCGCGGTGCGCGGCGGAGGGCATAGTTGCATTGGCGCCTCCCTTCGCGACGGGAGCCTGCTGATTGACCTTGGGCGCCTCACTCAGGTTTCGATTGACTCCGGGGCCGGTGTGGCCACGGTTCAGCCGGCGGTCACCGGTCGAGACCTCAACAATCAGTTGGCTCCCCACGGGCTGGCCTTCCCCGTGGGACACTGCCCATCGGTTCCCTTGAGCGGTTTTTTGCTGAACGGCGGCCTAGGCTTCAACTCCAACAGTTGGGGGCCCGCCTGCTTCAGCCTCGAAGCCGCCAAAGTGGTCACCGCAGATGGCAATATGGTAGTCGCCAATCACGAGCAACACCCTGACCTACTCTGGGCTCTCCGTGGAGCGGGACCGGGCTTCTTTGCGGTGGCTATACAATATTTGCTCAAGCTCTACAAGGCACCGCGTGCCATCACGACTAGCACCTACTATTACCCGTTGCAATGGATTGAGGAGGTCGGCGAATGGGCAGGCAGCGTCGCCAAGCAGATGCCGAGCGAGGTGGAGTTGAACATTTTCTTCGTGCTTGCCCCTCCCGCGCTAGCCAAGCATTGCAGGTCTAGCAATGGCTTTGTGGCTATCCTGAGCGCGACTGCCTTTGTCGATACCGCGCAAGCAGCCATCGCGACTCTGAGCCTCCTGGGGACCTGCCCTATTGCTGCCGAGTGTCTGCAAATGGAGATCAACCAACCCACACCGTTGGCCGCCTTGCTGGATAAGAGTGGTATGTTATGGCCGGAGCGCCACCGCTATCTGGCCGATACCCTCTGGTCGAATTCCCCGCCTGCTCAACTACTGGGGACTGTGCGCGATTATTTCTTGCAAGCGCCGTCACCCAAGTCAGTGGCGGTATGCGCGTTTTCCACCGGGGTCGCGGGTAGTGCTGCTATCTTACCCGAGGCGGCATTCTCGATGACCGCTGGGACATTACTCCTCTGTTATGCGATATGGGAGCGACCGGAGGATGACGCCTCTAATGCCCGATGGCATCGGGAAACGATAGCCGCCCTGGACCCATTTGCGGTGGGCCATTACGTGGGCGAGTCGGACATTGTTTCGGATCCTGCGCGCGCCGCTCGGTCATTCGCCCAAGCGAATTGGCAACGCCTCCAGGCGCTTCGCCGGAAATACGACCCGGATGCGCTTTTTCACGGGCACTTCAGCGCATAGGATTTGAATACACACCACAGAGGCAAACGGGTGTATGGCTATGGACAGGATCAGGGGTCAGGGGAAGCCGGTCACTAGGCAATCTTGAAACTAGGGTGAAGGCCAGAGTTCTCTCAGTCGCGTGTGAACCCATCGGGCGTAGCGGCCATCCTCGTCGATTTCAAGCCCTGATGGGCGGACACTCTCCACTGAGGGGGGTGTGACCTCAAGGGGTTGCCCTTCACACGTACCGGAAAACCAGTCGGCACAGGCCAGGACACCCCAGCCTTCCTTATACCGCCACTCAGCGAGTTGCTGGCAATGACGACAGGGTTTCATGTGGCGGCTTCATCTTTTTACGCGGGCTCGATCAGCCTCGCGAGCCAATCACCCGGCACACGCATCATGCCGTGCACTGTCTTGATCTCATAGATCAACATGGGATCCGAGCCGAGCGCCTCGCCGGCTTCACTCCGAATATCTTTTACGGTGCCTGTCGTCGCACAATCTGGCACGGTAATGTAGTCACCAATTTTAGCAATGTGTTCCATCATCGCTCCAGTTGGGAGAGCGGCGCGCCCAGTGCTCACTAGTTCTGTGTCTTCGCCATGCTGCGCTTCGATCACTTGCCTTTTGGCAGCAACCCCTGCTTCTCCAGATCCTGAAGATAGCCCTCCATCAGGTCGATCACAGATGGTTGGAAGACAGGTCCAGCCAACTCAGGCTCTTTCCGGCCAAGTCTAAACAACATGGGTGAGGGCCAGAGCGGTTCCTCAAACTAGAGAGGGGAGTTGTTCTGATCCTTCGGCAGCGAAAATCTGAAATGCCAATCCTGTTGCCCGCCTTCTGGTGCGATGTGGAACCAGCCTTCTGCGTCGAGATGCTGGTCCGATTTGGACTTGCCCTCCGGATAGAACTTGAAATGCAAACGTCCTTGTCGATCGCCTTTCACATCACCGGAATCGAGATTTCCCCTGACTTCGATGTGGTCTTCAAGCCTATCGAATGCTTGGTTGAGAAGTGAACGGAGCAGATTCATAGTCAACCCCTGTTGGAAGGGTGCATCCGGGTTGAACGGTTCAACTTCAGCGGCCCAGACCGGACCGGCCGTACATAACAGGAACAACCCCACTGCAATAGCCCGTACCATTGCATTACTCTATTCTCTGAGCTCTGCGCCGTCAAGGGGTCCTAGCCCTCTGTTTAAGAGTACCGCAAGGGACACGGCGGTTTCGCAGTCGCTGGAACTAACGGGTCACGAGAGGGAAGCAGTGCCCTAGGCTATCCCTCCTCCGAGGTACTTCCTTCGGGTCTTTTGCTCCACGCCCCCGGGCGCTATTCTTCTCACAGAATAGCGGAAGTAACCGATGTTTTACCTCTCGCTGGTCTGGGTTCTCGGGAAGAGAGGCCGTACGCCACTGTGTCTCCTTGAGGGGGAAGCTTTCGCCACGGCCTGCACCAAGGAGGGCGATCATGACCTGTTCACGCTGCTCGGGTCTCACGGTAGAAGACCACTTCCTCGACTTCGAAGGCTCATATGGACAGATGTGGACGGCCAGCTGGCGTTGTGTGAATTGCGGTCGTATCCACGACTCCACGATCGAGCAGAATCGCCTGCTCCGACAGGAGAAGGTCTTGGCACCCCCCATAACCTAGCCGTGTGAGTACGCAGTGAGACCCACACGCGAGACAGGGCCAGGTCTTGCAATCATGCATCCGCTTGCTCCGCGTGCTTCACTCGCCGACTCACCGTCGCATCATGCACACCCAAATGATCCGCGATCTCGGCCAGCCGGTCGCCGTGCTGCCGATACGCTGTATAGATGAGCCGCACCTCCCCACCCCACCCCGCCGCTGAAACACCCCTCGCAGCGGGGGCCGCTTCGCGTGCGTCTGGCGACGAGGAATCTCGCGCATCACGCGATCCGGCTGGTGTTGAGCCATGAAGTCCTCAGAGCCCAGATAGATCTGCCCCCGCAGGTGCTCCCAAGGTCGCGGGCCCTCCCGGCCCTCAGCCACGAATGAGCAGGCTATTTTGGACGAACAGGTACCGTTCATCGTAAGGACCACCCAAACAGGCTGTTGACAAACTACCATGCCCCCCTCAGAGATAGGTAACCACAGCAGGCCTTGCAGTAGGCCGCAGTGTGAAACAGGCTGAGGTCAAGGGTGAGCGACCGGGGCCTTAACCTTTCAGAAAGCTGGTGGACTTTGTCAACAACCTGCTAATACACTTCGTACTGTCGAGCGGGATTGAGCTATCACCATTCATTGAATCTGCTAGATGAGATGGTTGCGATCATTGAGATGGGCAGCGGGTAGCGAAGGGGACGACGCACTCACAAGGAGGTGGGGTCAATGCGTTGGTTGAGGAGGAAGTTACGGACTTGGTCAAGAAGTATCAAGAGGAGGGGAAACCGGTGAAAAATAGAATGGCGGCATTCGGAGTCGAGCTATTTCTTGTTCTGCTGGTACAGGTCAATCTGACCATGGCAGCGGAGGTGAAATTACATATCCCTCCAGTGTTTCAGGAACGCCC
>DASQFV010000302.1:0-3985 GCA_035632975.1 Nitrospiraceae bacterium | reverse complement strand
TCGGGATGGGTGAGGAGCTCGGTGATCTCCAGAAGAGCGGATGCGTGAGCAGGCAACGGTACAGAGACGAAGGCGAGTAGGGGGAGTAGAAGGATCAAGAAGATGTTCGACAGTCTGGCCATGGTATGGATGTATTATACCTCACTGGGGGCAAAGTGCAATCGCCGATGCGGGCTACCACTTATCGGAGGCTCTGCCGCTCACATCTTCTCCCCTCATACTGTTGAGGATCTGAGCCTGCATCTCGCTCAGCTGACTCTGAGGAGGCTCGACAGGGGATTCAAGCGCGCCTACTTCCAGCTTTGGTATGGGCGCGGTCCGTTTAAGCAATTCTTCATCGACTGCCTCGGGAGAGCGGTCCATGTCGTTGAGGATGGTGGTGAGCCGCTGCAGCCCAAACAAGTTCCTGGTGATTTCTGAGTGCATGGCATTGGAGCTGGCTCCGAAGACGAGTGCGGTCCAGAACTTAACTTCGATCTCCTCGGCCAGGTTGCCCCAGACCATGGCGGTCAGCTTGTCGATGAGCGCGGACTCCGTCTTTTCCAACCCGTCGTAGGTCGAGAGCGAACGTTCGATGGGCTGCTCCGCGAGCACCGAGAAGGTTTCCTTCCATAAATCCAATGGTGCTGTCGCCGTGGTTGTCGCGCCGGTCTGTAACGCGGCCTGGAGGGATTGTAGATATTGTGAGAGGTATTTCACTTTGCGGGCGGCGAGACTGCCGGCGGGGATGCCCCACACATGTCCGATTTCGTGATCTTGTAGCGGGGCAGAGATCGCGCTCTGCCGCTCGCGTTCCGCCAGGTCAAGTCGTTTGCGATATTTTTCGGCCATACGGAGTTGGGTTTGGAATTCGATGCTGAGCCGTTGCTGCTGATAGTCCTCAGCCGTAATCTCATCGGTATCCCAACGCTGCCCCAGCAGGCGGATTGCCGGTTTGGGCAGCACGGTTCTCGCGGATGCGCGCAAGGCGTCAAGCCGGTCGGCGGCGACGGAGAAACGTTCGGTCAGAAGGGTGCGGGCACGGTGGCCGAAGGTCTCACGGAGCTGCGCGAGTCTCCGAAGACTGTCGCATTGCAGCCAGGTCCGTTCCCGCTTGAGTCGCACCTGTCGGCGGTATTGGTCACGCCGGTCCGTGACAACTTTTATTGATTCTTTGGTCATGGTGGTGTTGGTGGGCTTCGTCCCGGCGACGCAACGGGGGTCCGGTCGATCTGCCACGATGTACAGGATTTCTTCGTCCGTCACGTCGAAGTACTGGAGCAGGATCAGGCGAAGCATGATCCGCCCTTGCATGGGCATGGCATCAATGACGGATCGGATCATTTCAATGGTCAGGAGTGAAGCGGGTGAAGCGAGTGTGGTCATTGGGTTTAGCCCGGACTATTCATGATTATCTCGCCCGATCCTCTCGCCCGGCAGGGCTTTTCTCGTTCGGTCTCCTCGACGGACTGAGCGTTCGCCGCGTCGGTCTTACTTGCGAGAAGCCCCGGCGGGCTTCGGTCTCGAACGTCTCGCGACGGCATTCATGAATAATCCCGGCTAGGGGCCCCTATGCCGTGCCGGAGTGACGCGATTCCAGATAGAGGGCGACGTATTCGCGAATCTCTTGAATGGTCCCGCTGACGAACATGTCCCGTGGGATTTCCACGCGCGTGAGAGTGGCCGGATCCACCCCGCGTTCAATCGCGTAGGTTTCATCGATGTACAGGCTCACCGACCCGTCGGGAAAGCGGACCGCGTAGAGTGCGTTGTTGTCAGCCATTCTTCAGGCGCGTGAAGCGTCGTTCGTCTCCGGATCCGGACGTTTCGCGCTTCACGAACGACGTGGTATCAGCCGCCGAGCGTGTCGAGCGTTTCCTTGAGGCTCTTGCGAATGCAGGTGAAAATCGGCGTATCGCGCAGGGTGTACCGTGAGCCCTCGGTCTCACGGAGCGCCATCACGAGATCCAGGAAGTCTTCCGGCTTATCGCTTTCAAATGCCACCACCCATTCCTGGTCATCCAACCCGAATGAATAGGACGTGTTCAGCTTCACCGAGGGGAAGCGATGGCCGACTTCGATGTGCTCGTCCATCATGCCCTGCCGCGCTGCCTTCGTGAGCAGGAACCATTCGCGCGTCTTCAGGAACGGGTAGACGAAAATATACTTGGCTTTTCCTGGAACAACGGTCAGACGTTTGCTCTCTTGATTTTCATGGGTGTGATGATCCACATAGACCGAGCGCTTGGTGATCGAGAGATAGGAGTAGGGAGTGGTCAGATACTGTCCCAGCCCCGAGGCCAAGATCTTCGTGGTCATGTCCTGGAACAGTTCCATCTCGTAGCTGATCCGCCACAGCATGATGTCGCAATCGCCCCTGATCCCAACCGAGGAGTACGCAACCACGAGGACTTTGCCGGCATAGTCCTCGATCGCCCGCAGGAATTCTTGCTTGCCTTTGGTGCGTTCACTCTCGGGGAGGCGCCGCCAGGCCGGGTCGACTTTATAGAAGGCGAAGTTCACATATTGGCGACGAGGTATTTGGGGCGCGGGGGCTTGTTCAGGTGTCGACATTGAAACTCCTCCGTATAACGTCTTGAAAAGGCTGCTAACCAGGACTGCTCATGAATAATTCTGGCTCAATCGCGGCTCGGTTTTTTATCACTTCACCTTTGCTGTTGTCAACCGGCGGAAGAGGGCTGGGCCGTTTGTTGACAGTGGAAAAGTGATCTGTTACAGGCATGCGTATGTGGGCGGCACAGGTCGATAGACAGAGGAGCAGGCTGCCGTGGGTGGGCATTGTTGCGCTGAGCTGCCTCCCTCATGTGTCAGCCCATGCTCTCGATGTGCATCCCACCGCGGTACAGATTCAGGCAGCACTCGATCAGGGGAAAGAGGTGGCTGAGAAGCGGATGCCTCCGGATAGTTTCTATGTGCGGTTCGGAGTAGCAGACGAGGTCCAACCCCAGGGATTTTTGATTACAAAAATAGGAGCCCTATCGGTCATGGCCGCGCATATGGCTTTGCGGGGGTTGGAGCCCAGTGAATCCGATGTGGCCCAGGTGTTGGAAGACAAGACGATGTTCATCAGCACCGTCATCTTCGGCAATAAGCCGAACTTTGCGGTGGACAGTTACATGGTGCTCGATCAGGACGGGAAGACGATCAAGCCTGTGATGGTGCGATTCGATGCACAAGCCGGCCGCAGCGTCGTGTGGCCGAAGAGTCCTCGGTTCAAGGCGAAGGTTGTGGCGTCGTTCAACTATGCCGACTTCAATCCGAGGGCCAAGACGACGATTATTGTGTATCCGGCGACTGAAGGAGAGTCGCGCTTCACCATAGATTTTAGCGAGATTGACTAGCCAGGACTGCTCCCTGCTATCCATGTCTAAAGCATTCGCACCCCGGCCACTCACCGCAGAAACCATCGCGATCGGCACGGAACTGTTACTCGGGGGCCGTTCCGATTCCAACTCTCTCTTCCTTGCCGACGAACTCGGTACGTTCGGGATCGCCGTTCGATTCAAATCGGTTGTCGGTGATGACCGGCAGGATATCGTCACGGCCATTCACACAGCCGTGACGCGAGCCCAGGTGATCATCATGACCGGCGGACTCGGTCCCACCGTAGACGATTGCACGAGAGAGGCGGTGGCCCGCGCGACCGGACACCGGCTCGGTCGTCGCAAGGAAGCGTTGGAGGGTATGACGGCCCGACTCGCGCAATGGGGCCGCCAGCCAAGCACAGGGCAGCTGCGGCAGGCGATGATTCCGTCCGGTGCCACTGTACTGAAGAATCCGATCGGCTCTGCGCCGGGGTTTTGCCTGACATGGAAGAAGGCGCAGATCATCTCGTTGCCTGGCGTGCCGCGGGAAATGGAAGAGATGATGCGGCAGGAAGTGCTGCCGCTGCTGCGCGCAGAGAGTGGCGCAGCGGGCCGGTCTCCCCGAGCGCCGATCGTCCGTCAGGTGTTCCACACGTTCGGCCTGCCGGAGGCCGACGTCG
>DASQFV010000301.1:0-3806 GCA_035632975.1 Nitrospiraceae bacterium | reverse complement strand
CCTTCCGTGACACAGTTTCCATTGCATGCTCCTTGGCAAATGAGGTGCGAACAATATCATTCGCCGATTCAACTTACGCCAACACCACTTTTCGGATAGCCTCTTAGTCCCTCAAGTGCGGTTTTCGAGAAAGACGGTGCTACCACGACTGGCAGGGCAATCGCATCTAATTTGGCGTTAGTCTTGCAGTAAGTCGCCAGGAGTCAAGCGTGCGGTGGAAACGCGCGCGGGTTTCGCTGTTCATGGAGGGCCGTCTGGTGGCACGTCCTGGCGTTGTGGCAATTCTTACAAGGTTTGAAAATCTGACCGATCCGCGGGTCGAGCGAACCAAGCAGCATGTGTTGCTCGAGATGGTGACCATGGCCCTGTGCGCTGCCATCTGCGGCGCTGATAGCTGGGTCGATGTGGAGAAGTTCGGCCGCGCCAAGCGAGACTGGTTTGCCCGCTTCCTGGAACTGCCTAACGGCATCCCCTCGCACGATACCTTCGGCCGCGTATTCGCCCGCCTTGATACCCAGGAGTTCCTGCTCTGCCTCCAGAACTGGCTGCGGTCGCTGCACCTGTCGCTCAAGGATCAAGGCGTGGCGATCGACGGCAAGACGCTCCGCGGCTCCTTCGACGCCGCCTCCGGCCAATCGGCCCTGCATGTGGTCAGCGCCTGGGCCAGCGGCCTGCGGCTGTCACTGGGGCAGGTCGCGGTGGACGGCAAGTCGAACGAAATCACGGCCGTGCCCAAGCTGCTGGAACTCTTGGAATTAACTGGCGCGGTGGTGACGATGGACGCCATGCACTGCCAGAAGGAAACGCTGGCCGCGATCCGCGCCAAAGGGGCCGACTATCTGGTGCCCGTCAAGGACAATCAGCCGAAGCTGTATGGCCTGCTGTTGCAGACCTTCCTGGCCTACGGCGAGCAGAACGATCAGGCCCGCGAGCTGAAACAGTACCGCACCGTCGAGCGCAACCGCGGCCGCGACGAGGAGCGGATCGTGTATGCCGCTCCGCCGCCGCCGGAACTGCAAGCTCACGCCGAGTGGCTCGACGTGCGGAGTGTGGTCATGGTCTATCGCGCCACGCGGCGTGGCGGCAAGCTGACCGAACAGACCTCGTACTACCTCAGCAGCCTGCCGCCGCAGGTGAAACGGCTCGCGCGCTACATCCGCGGACACTGGGGCATCGAGAACAGCTTGCACTGGACGCTGGATGTAATCTTTGCAGAGGACCGCTCTCGCCTACGCCAAGGAAACGGCCCGGAGATCGCCTCCATTTTTCGCAAGCTGGCGCTGCTGGTTCTGCAACAGGACACTACCTCCCGTGGGAGTCTCCGCGGCAAACGCCTCCAAGCCGGCTGGAATGAAGACTTCCTCGAACGACTTCTGTGCGGATTTTCCAGGGATTAAGATGCGATTGCCCTGGGGTCACGGCTCCTCTCTACCTTCACATCTGCGGCTGATGACATGCTGCACTAATGCCGCTCGCACAAACCGTACTCACTTAATCCCCTTGATCTCGGCCACCTTGCCGACCAGATAGCCCACCTCGTCGCCGTCGAGCTCCGCCACGGCGGCGACTCCCTGAATGTTGCGGATGAGATCGGCTTCGGCTCCTAAGAATGCTTTGAAGCTGGCCTCGCCTTCGACTCGGGCAAGTAGGCAACGGTCGGGCGTGATCCGCAATTCTTCGATGCGAGGCGTAGTCCAGTCTTCTCCGAGCAGGCAGCCCAGGATCGCCTGGAAGTGGTCGCTGACCTGGACGGCCCGCAAGCTTCCGGGCGCAGTCCTGCCGAATTTGGCCAGGTTCACGGATGGGGGTGTCGTCGTTCATCGTCTCACTCACCTACAACTACACGATCAGCTCCGCTTCAGCAGCGTGTATTTCTGACGTCCGCGATGGACGCTTGAGCGTAATCATCCACCGATCCCGAAACGGACCAATACGCCACTCGCCCCACAAGGTGCCTTCGCCATCATAGGTTCCCAGGTATTCGACCAAGTGCTTGCCGACGTATCTCTTGACCATTGCTACCTGCCCGTTGCAGTAATCGTTCCCACAAATGAGAACGGACCGACGATGTCGATTCCTGACCCAGAAATACGGCCATCTTGGAAACGCAGTTGGAGATTCTCCATAGGTTGGCGACCGTAGCCGACTTCCTCCCACCACTCCTCGCAAGACTTGACCCCGCTGAAACGGAATGGTCGACGTTCGGCGGCCGCCCCACAACACGAGAGTCCATGGTTGATCTTCACTGTCACATTCTGCCGAACGTCGATGATGGTGCCGCCTCATTGGATGAGGCGCTGGCGATGGCCCGATTTTGCGCTGCGGACGGCACCACACACATCTTCGCAACGCCTCACTGTCACCGCTATGTCCATCTGCTGAGAGCCGATGTGATCCCACGGGTGGCTCAACTGAACCGCCAACTTGAGTCGGCCAAGATTCCCGTGACGATTCTGCCCGGTTCCGAAATCCAGGTCACCGATACGACGGCGTACCGCCGGGAGTTTGAGGCGGGGTTGTACTGCCACTTGGGCGACGGGCGAGCCTTTACCCTCCTGGAATTCAACTGGGCACGGGATCAGTATCCGTCGGACGCAGTGGCGTTGATCGGTTGGATTCGCGCACAGAGCATGACGCCCATCCTGGCCCATCCTGAGCGGCACGACTATTATTGGAAGGAACCCGCCCTCCTGCAGGCGCTGATCGAGGCCGGAGCGTGGGTGCAAGTAACGGTGGATTCGCTGCTGGGCAACCATGGCCCGGCTCCCAAAGTGGCCGGCGAAGCGATCCTTCGGTTGTATCCCGACGCTGTCCTATCGACCGACGCCCACAACATGGGGCGGTGTTCTGGGTTATCGGCCGGTTATGCCTGGGTCCGGGAACACCTTGGCCAACAGCGGACTGACGATCTACGCACCCGAGCCGATCAGGTACTGACTCGCGTGGAATTGAGTAAGGGGCACGGTGTCACGAGATGAACCGCCCTCAACACTTTCTGCCCCGCCGGTATCCGAAAGTTCTGGGCTATCGCAACGCCTTGGCCGGCGGGAAGTACAGCCGATTAGAGCAATTCCTGGATCGGCTGCCCGTGATAGATACGGTAGGGGCGCCCCGCCAGATCGTGGAACTCCCGATCCGGGCCGATCCCCAGGCAATGGAACATCGTGGCCGCTAGGTCTGCGGGCGTATAGGCTTCGGTTTCCGGCAAGCCGCCCGCGGAGTCGGTCCGCCCAATGATCCGGCCGGGCTGAACGCCGTTTGTCCGCAGATTCAGCTTATGGAGCGCATTGGAGAGCCGGGGAAAGAGTATCTGCCAGCGTTCATCCTCGGGCAATGATCGAGGTACTTCAGGAACGCGAACGCCAAGTGAATGGGGGATGACCAATTGGTAGCTACACTCACCTGGCTGGACCACGACACGACGGACCGGGATCGGATGAACCGAATCCTGGCGCTGTTCCGTGAGCGGGATACGCGCGACGAACTTGGCATTGGTTCCATTCGCGATCTCCTTGCCGATGAACTCTTTCCCGGCACGAGCACGATCCAGACCCAGTTGCGTTACATGCTGTTCGTGCCGTGGATTTATCAGATTCTTGAGCAAAAGCGCCGGGACAAAAAGACATTCGCCGACGAAGCTCGTCGATTGGAAGTCGCAATTGTAAAGGCACTGATAGGCAGTGGTGACGACACCGCCGGGGTCTTCGGCAAACGCGCTGGCGGCGGCCTGAAACGCCTGCCCAGTTCTGTTTACTGGGCCGGACTGGGGATGTGGCAGATTCGACGATTTCAGGGATCGCAAGACC
>DASQFV010000300.1:0-3510 GCA_035632975.1 Nitrospiraceae bacterium | reverse complement strand
TCGCATCAGCAGCAACAGCAGCAGCACCGGCTTTCTTCCCGCCGCCTTTCGCGTCAGCAGCAGCCACACCGGCTTTCGCCGCTTCGCCATCCTCAGCAGCTTCACCCGCCACTTTGCCCTTCGCGACAACCTCAGGCTCTTTCGCGCCCTCCGGTGCGGCTGCGCCGCTCGCGAGAAGCGATTCGAGTTTGGCTTCCGTCATCGGCGCCGCCACACTCACGACCATCTGCTCAGGATCGTCGAGATAGCGGACCCCTTCAAGCGCGGCCACGTCTTTCAGATGGAGACCTTGCGCGATGGCGAGCCCCGAGGCATCGACTTCGATGAAGTCCGGCAACACAGCTGGCAGACACTCAATATGCAACTCGCGCATATTGTGGTGAAGGATGCCGCCTTCTTTGACACCGGCAGGCATTCCGCCGGTCAAATGCAGGGGCACCTTCACGCGAATCGGTTTGTTCATCGAGATTTCAAACAGATCCGCATGGAGTACATTCCCTTCGACTGGATCGACCTGGAAATCGCGCAAAAGTGCGGTCCGGTTCGGTTTCGACTTCGCACCAGTGAGCGTGAGCGACACGAGCGCGGCCCCCCCCGCCTGCGCCTTCAAAATCTTGACCAGGCTATCGGGTTCAATCGTCAAGAGCAGGCATTCGCCCTGCCCATACAACACGCCCGGGACCTTGCCCTCCCGTCGAAGTTGGCGGGCCGCACCCTTTCCCGTTTTCTCTCTCACTGTGACTGCTAGATCAAACTTCATGCCAGGCCTCCGTCCCCTTTTCGCGTGTCTGGAGATGCTTCGGTCTCGAGTTAGGCAAACAATGAACTCACCGACTCATCTTCATGGATTCGCCGAATCGCCTCACCTAACAGTGGAGCGACCGATAATTGATGCAACTTCGGGCAGCTCTGCTCTTTGCCCCGTAACGGAATCGAATTGGTCACGATCACTTGCTTCAGGCAGGATTGCTGGATCAGGTCCAATGCCGGCCCGGTGAGCACCGCGTGCGTACAAGCCGTCCATACGTCCCGAGCCCCATGATCCATACAGGCCTGCGCCCCCTTCACGATGGTGCCGGCCGTATCGATCATGTCGTCCAGCAAGAGCGCACTCTTGCCTGCGACGTCGCCGATGATGTTCATGATTTGCGTCTGATTCGGTCCTTCACGTCGCTTGTCGATAATCGCCAAATTCGCTTCGAGATGCTTCGCAAAGGCGCGGGCCCGCTCGACTCCACCTGCGTCTGGCGAAACGACCACCAGATCACTCACCTTCACCTTCTGCTTCGTAATGTAATCCAACAACACGGGTAGTGCATAGAGATGGTCCACGGGTATATTGAAGAACCCCTGGATCTGCCCCGCGTGGAGGTCCATCGTCAGTACCCGGTCGGTGCCGGCGGTGGTGATGAGATCGGCCACGAGCTTCGCTGAAATCGGCACACGTGGCTGATCTTTACGATCCTGACGGGCATAGCCGAAATACGGGATGACCGCGGTGATGCGACTCGCGGAGGACCGTTTGAGCGCATCAATAATAATCAACAATTCCATAAGGGAGTCGTTGACCGGCTGGCAACTCGACTGCACAACGAACACGTCGCCGCCACGAACGTTTTCCTCAATCTTGACGCGAATTTCGCCGTCACTGAATGACGCGACCGTTGCCTCGCCGAGCTTGGTCCCAAGGTAGGCACAAATTTCATGGGCCAGGGCCAGATTAGCGTTGCCAGAGAATATCTGTAGCTCTCCGCTCATCGATTCCTCAGAGGGTCCCTGGATGCGACTGCGTCACGTTCTGATTTCGTATAGGGTTCGTCTCGACGGCGGGCGTCGGTGGGCGTAATCGTAACTCGCCTACCTAATTCGCTGCGCGCTGTTGAGGAAGCCAACTAAGGGGTCAGACTGTAACGGAATGTACGGGGAGTTGTCAACCGGGACCCGGCTTATCGTGGTAGTTCGTACCGCCAGCCGAGCGGGCCTGAACACGTGGGAGCGACAAAAACGCTCATCGAATTCTCGCTCACGAACTGGGCTTGGCCCAGGCGCGCGCGCGCCTCGTCCGCGAACACCCCAAATACCGTCGCCCCGCTTCCGGACAGCAGCGCGATCTCGGCTCCGTGGGCCTGCAAGCTCCGTTTAATCTCCCGAAGCTTCCCATGTGCGGCAAAGACTGGCGCCTCGAAATCATTCTCTGCCGCTGCAATCAATTGGGCCCAGCTCACCCGCGATTGCCGGTCGAGTTCTCGCTGGACCAGCGACAGCGGCGTCACAGCTGTCCTGGTGGCAGCCAATTCTTGATATGCCCACTTGGTATTGACCCCAAACCCCGGGTTGACGAGCACAACCCATCGCGCCCCTTCAACGACGACCGGCCGAACTGTTTCTCCCCGACCCGCCACAAACGCTGAGGGGGCAAAGAAAAAAAATGGCACATCGCTACCTAACAATTGCCCGGCGTCAGCCATCTGCGTTGGAGACCATTCCAACCGTAATAAATGGTTCAACCCTATGATGGTGGCTGCGGCATCGCTGCTCCCGCCACCGAGGCCGGCCCCCATCGGTATGCGCTTTCGCAGCTCAATGTCGAGCCCGACCGATTGCTGGGCTCGCGCCAGCACCTCGGTGGCTGCGCGATAGACCAAGTTATTCTGGTCTGCAGCCAGCTGCGTCGCATCACACCTCAGCTGAATATCCTGTCGATCAGCACGCAACCTGATCTGCACCTCGTCTTCGAGAGCAACCGTCTGCATGATCGACCAGAGATTGTGGAACCCGTCGGGCCGGCGGCCGAGGATACGCAGGATCACGTTAATTTTGGCAGGAGCGAAGACGGTGATCTCGGAGGGACTCGGCTGTGGATTAATCACGGCCTCCCTTGATGGCATACTTCTCTAGTCGATAGCGAAAGGATCGCGTGTTGAGTCTCAGAAGCCGTGCGGCCTTGTTCTTCACCCACATGGCTCGTTCAAGCGCCTTCAAGAGCAGGTCTTTTTCAATGCCGTTGATCAGCCCTTCCAGATCCAACCCGTCTTCAGGCAAATCGGTGGGTACCCCCTGCTGCTGAGGAATCACGACTCGATGAAGCCAGCCACGAATATCCGCGTCCGAGACAGGCGCACCGACGGAAAAGGTGACAACGCGCTCAATCAAGTTTTCAAGCTCGCGCACGTTGCCGCGCCACTCATGGCCCAATAACACGTGCATCGCCTCCGATGTCAATACGGGAGCCGGCTTGCCACTTTCCTGTGAAAACTTCTCAAGGAAATGTTTCACGAGAAGCGGGATGTCTCCCGTTCGCAGCCGCAACGGTGGGAGCCGAATCGGGATCACATCTAAGCGGTAGTACAAATCTTCACGAAATGAGCCGTCAGCCACCGCTTTTTCAAGATCCTTATTGGTTGCGGCCACAATGCGCACATCGACCTTTACATCCTGGTTGCCGCCCACACGCCGGAACTCTCGTTCCTGAATGACGCGTAGCAGCTTGACTTGAATTGTTGGGGTCGT
>DASQFV010000299.1:0-5171 GCA_035632975.1 Nitrospiraceae bacterium | reverse complement strand
AGATCGTGGACAGCAATACCCAGACCTTCGACATGTACGGGACTCACCACGGCGGCAAGGAAATGAAAGTGATGCAGATCGTCTATACTCGGAAGCCCTAAAGAGAAGTGGACTCTAGCGAGCGGAGGAGTTTTCGACTCTTTCGCGCGCCGATCTCTGTGGTTAGGTCACCCGCCGATCTTCTCACGACGGGCTCTTTGCAATGATGACACGGCGTCGAGATTTTCCGAGCCTTCCACCGTCGATTGCCTGCGTCCTTGCGACACTCCTCTGCCCGGTGTTCACCGGCTGCGAGAAGGAGAGCCAGGCAATCGTCTCGATCGCGCTTAATCCGACGAACGCGAACATTCTTTATGTCGCCACGAACGATGCGGTCTATAAATCGCGCGATGGGGGCCAGCTGTGGGAACGGTTTCCGAGTTTCAGCGCAAGACGGGTGACGACTCTCGCAATCGATCCGCAGTTCCCGGCCACGATTTATGCAGGCACGATGGCTGATGCCGTCTACAAAAGTCCGGATGGCGGCCAACATTGGCTCCCCCATAACGTCGGACTGAAAGAACACGTTTCCTTTATCAATCAATTCGTCTTTCATCCGACAGACCACGATCAAATCTACGCCGCCACGACCGTTGGGGCCTTTTATACCAAGGACGGCGGGCGTGAATGGGAAGAGCGCATGGCCGGGATGAAGGAAGTCCACATCGTGGTCTCCATCGCCATTCATCCGCGCGATCCTCGGGTCCTCTTCGCGGGAACGACGGGAGGGATCTATCGATCCGACAGCGCCGGGATGAGATGGAAGAAAATCAATAACGGGCTGATTCCCGAACAGGAGCTGATGGGGGCGATGGCGCTGGGGGTCAATGTCATTGTCTTCGATGTGGTCAACCCGGACGTCGTCTATGCCGGAACAACAAAGGGCCTTTTCCGCACCGCGGCGCGTGGAGAACAATGGGAACGAATCGGGCAATCGCTCCCCGATCTATTCGTGAGCAGTATCCTCCTCGACCCGGGCCAACCGAAGACCCTCTATATCGGAGGGCCGGGGGGAGTCTGGAAAAGCCCCGACAGCGGGCAAACTTGGACTGCCATCAACAGCGGACTCGCCTCGCTGAACATTCGTAGCCTTGCGATGAGCCCGCGCGATTCGCACCTACTCTATGCCGGCACGAATGGAAGCGGCCTCTACCGCTCGACCGACGCCGGCGCAACCTGGACGCCCCTGCCGCTCAAGACTGCGCCTCCAGCAGTAGGCTGAGGTTCAGGTCAAGGCTGAGCGAATACTCTCCGTGTTCCGGCCACTTGCTTTCAGTTCCTCTCAGGGGTGGCTCCTGCTAGCCTGTTGTCATAACGACGATCTCTCCCGTATCATCCATCACGGCCACCATGTCTGAACCGACTCCTCCCGCAACCGATCATACCCTGGCGCTTCGAGAGGAGTTCCGTCATCACCTCGAAACGTTCTACGCCCAGCTCAAGCTGGCACCGCCCTATGAGAGCGTCGAAAAGGCCATCCGTTCCCTCACGACCTCGGTCCACGCGTTGTCGCCGTTGGAGCGCGCGCGTCTGGCCACCGACGCGGCCGCGCGGTGGCAGCACTTTCGTCAGGCCTTTGAATCGTCCGGGCTCAGCAAGAAACATCGCGGCATCATTGCGGGTCTCGCTCGCAACCGATCCAGCCTGAATCTCCCCGCGGAATACGATCAATTCCTGAGTCTGTATCTTTCGTAATCTTGTTCATTTGGTATGTTTCGTTTATGTTGTTTCGTTTATCTGGTTGATTTGGTTCTTCTGGTTAGTTTCGATCAACCAGACAGACCAGATAGACCAGATAGACCAGACAGCAGGCTTGTCTCAGGACGGCAATCTTGTTCCATCGAGAACCTCCCGGAGCTCTTGATACACCGTCATAAGCCGGGCATTCTCTAGCCGATACGCAAATACAACCGTAATGGCTCCGGACACTAAAAACACAAGTCCCAACCCTACAATCCCGAACGCCAACACCATTCCACCGAGTGCCGCCATTTCTCCCTCGACGAACAAGGAGATCAGGGCCCCCACTGTACCCACGGCCACCAGGACAAACCAAATACCGGTGAGAAGAGCCGAGGACCAGGGAGTGAGCTTTCGGCAGAGCACCGCGAGTGCGTCGCCTTCCGGAGACAGGGAGATCAACCCCTTCAACGGCCACAATGTTCGGAAGCCTATGGCAAACAGCCGGTATTTCTGACGAATCACAATCTGGTTCAGCCCCTGGTAAAACCGCGCGGTTCCATGCGGTAACGTCAAGATCCCGCCGGCATCAAACCGGTCGGCCAACTGCTTCATACTCATATGCGTGAATCGATCGTGCGTGCGGGCCACTCCGCATCCATACCGACTCGCATCCGGCGTGAGGCGCACGAAGTAGAGCCAGTCTCCGAGAATGAGAGCGAGGCACAATGCACCGGCGAAGAGGCCAGCGAAGATCATGCTGGTACCTATCCCATAGGGGTCGCGGGTGAATCAAGTAAGGGAACCGAGATAATCTGTTGACTCGTCGCAGCGAGTTGGCTAGAGTAGCCCAGTGTGTTACTCGGGCGGGTCCCCTCGCTCCATTCAGGTGCTCCGCCGCACAAATTATCCCCCTCTGTAGAGGCGACGGTCGGCTCATCCCTTCCTTGCAGAGGAGTGCACGTTGCATTTAATGTGGAGTCGGAGGTGACATGGATTTAGCGAAGATCGAGCGTGTCTATACGTCCTACGCCAGGATCTACGATCAGATTTTCGGGAAAGTGTTTCACGAAGGGCGTCAGTCAGTGATCCGGAATTTGAATGTCCAGCCTGATGAAAAAATCCTCGAAGTGGGAATTGGGACCGGGTTGGCCCTGCCGATGTACCCCCGCCATTGCCAGATCGTCGGCATCGACTTTTCAGAAGGTATGCTGGACAAAGCAAAGCAGCGAGCGGCAGAACACCGGATGGGCCACGTGCAACTCCACCGGATGGATGCCGGCGCGATGGAATTCAAGGACGACAGTTTCGACACAGTCGTCGCGGCCTACGTCGTCACCGCTGTCCCCGACTACCGCAAGGTCGTCAGCGAAATGATCCGCGTCTGCCGACCCGGCGGACGGATCATCATGCTGAATCACTTCATCCACGACAATAAGATCATCGCCGCCATGGAGAAAGTGATTTCCCCTCTCACGAAGCACTTAGGGTGGCGGACAGACCTGGCTCTCCAGACCGTGCTGGAAGGGACGCCGCTGCACGTCGCTCGGAAGCAGAATGTGAATCCGATGCGGCTCTGGGCCTTGGTGGAATGTGTGAACGGGAAGCACGTGAACGGCAAGACGCACATCAACGGCGCAATAAACGGGAACGGCGCCGCGGCTTACGTACATATCAACGGCACGCCTCTGTCGGAACAGGCCAACGGACAGGCCTTGGCCTGACAGGCTGGTGAAAAAGCCCGCCAGCCGCGTGCTCAACACCCGTGAAACGTATCTGGTGATGCGTCGCTCGCTTCGGATTCGGACGTTGCACGCTTCACGAACGACGAGGGAATCTTTTTGAACAGCCTGCGTACTTCGCCAACTTCCGCCTTGCCTTCACGCCCTACCCATCGGCTCCGCGTTGCTGTTCGAATGACTTCCAATTCTGCCATTCCTCGCCTGGAATGATCGTATTGCCCACCAAGCACTGGCCGGAGAACCGTTGGGCGATCAGGTCCGCCAGGAGCGAGAGCACCTGACTGGTGCGGCGATCCTGCACCCCACGGACCCGCAGCACCACGCCGAACCCTGGCCCATCGAGCGGCCCATACAACATACAGCGAACCCCTGTGGCATCCACTGCTCCATGCATCGATGCCGGAAGCAGGTCCCCTTCCCACTGAATGGAAGGATGACGCCCAGATGATGAAGTAGTGGCCCGCCAAGTACAGGGAACACCCGCCACATCCAGTTCCGCCAAGAACCATGTTACCGTCGGCCAGTCGGGCATCCCACTTTGAAACGTCCATTGAGCCACCTGCTCCAGCGATACGGGTTCGAAGCTCGGCGCCGCCACTTCCTCCAGCTGCACTTCCTCGCACACCACATAGAGTTCGCCCTGCGGATCGAACCAGAAGCGGAGTTTCCCGTCTGTCAACTCCGCTTGGATAACCCCGAGCGTCGAGCAATCAGCCCCTTCCTGTTCAAACATCGAGAAATCCGTCACGCCGGTCATCGTGAGTTTCGCGACGCGAACCATCTGGCGAATACAATAGCGGATCACGACCGTGACCGTGGTCCCCGCCAGCACCTCGCGGCCCGACGCTTCGTCCAACAGCCGTCGCTTCGACATCTGCACATCCGTCACATAGCCGCCGCGGAATCCTCCTGTTTGGCCGAGCAGGCAGCGGAGATCCTCCACGTTCTTGATCGGAGTCTTCATGTGACGAATTGTAGCGCAGCAGGACCCGAACAGCTAGCGGAGAGACGGAAGGCTCTTCTCATGAGACAACCCTTGCCGTCAATATTGCGACCGTGTATGTTTCCAACTCGAAGGATTAGAGAGTACGAATAGTTATCATTCTTTGTCATTACACGAGGTCTCCTGATGCGCGCAGTCTGCCTGAAACATGTTCCCTTTGAAGGGCCCGGAGCCTTCGCGACGGCGCTGACTGAGCGCGGGGTGAGCCTGGAACGCTATCTCGTCCCACAAGTCGGGCTGCCGAAGGATGCGGGCGATGTGTTGATCGTGATGGGTGGGCCGATGTCGGTGAATGATCCTGATTCCTGGATTGCCGAGGAGACGGAATTCATTCGATCCGTCATTCTGGCTGGCAAGCCCGTCATTGGTGTGTGTCTTGGAAGTCAGTTCATGGCGAAATCGTTGGGTGCCACCGTACGTCCGGGTAAGGCGCTGGAAATCGGCATGACACCGGTCAGGCTGACGGCTGAGGCGAAACAGGACCCTGTTTTCGGTACGCTGCCGGAGTCATTCGAAGTCTTCGAGTGGCATGGCGAAGTGTTCGACCTCCCCAAAGACTGTGTGCCCTTGGCTGGCTCCGACATCGCCCCCCTGCAAGCCTTCCGCTATGCCACTCGTGCCTACGGGCTTCTGTTTCATTTGGAAATGGAAGAAAACGGAATCGAATCGTTATGCCGAGAATGTGCGTCGGATCTCACGAAAGCACG
>DASQFV010000298.1:0-7378 GCA_035632975.1 Nitrospiraceae bacterium | reverse complement strand
AGCGGAAAACTTTGTGGGCATACCGGAATTTCACAGGTCTGCACGTCTGGGATAACAGGAGAACATTCCAGCAGGATGCTCAAAAAGGCCAGACTTCTCACCCGCCCAACCCTGGCGGATATTTCACCCACCCGCCCTGAGTCTGCCAAGACAGACTCTTTGCCACGGGACGCGCCCTGTCCCAAGCAAGGCCGCAGCGAGCGAGCTAAGCTAATCCTTCCTAGCTTGCTCCTGTACGTTACCAAGGATGGACCCGGATGAGTCCTCCTACTGCGCGTGTGGAGTGGCGGCCCTTCCTAATTCTCTCTCCCTCTCTCTGGGGGAGTGGCCGAGGCTGCCCTTTACTGCGCGCATCGAACGAGCACATTCTCATCGTGCGCGTTCTGCGAGCAAGAAGGGCACCTGGCCACTCCCCCCTCCGCTGGCGGACATTTTCAGCATCCTGCCAGGGGTTTTCAATTGACGGAGCCACGGTGGCTCCCTACTATACGGACACGATTGAGGATGATTATGACTGCTCCGCTCCATCGAGGATTACGCCATGTGGCGCTGCGCGTCACGAACCTCGCGCGCTCCCGCACGTTCTATGAGCAGTTGCTGGGGATGAAGGTGGTGTGGGAGCCCGACTCCGACAATGTGTATTTCAGTTCCGGATCGGATAATTTCGCCTTACACCAGATTCCGGCATCCGAACTCGCATCGTATCACCCCTTGACGGGGCAATCGTTGGATCACGTCGGCGTGATCCTTGAGAGCCCTGAGGCAGTCGACCGAATGTATCGGGAGGTCGAACCGCGTCTACCCCAGCTGGGCGGACGGGTCGTGACACCGCCGAAGCAGCATCGCGACGGCAGCTATTCCTTTTACTTTTCCGATCCCGACGGGACGGTCATTCAAGCCTTGTACGAACCCACCATCAGTAAGCTGAGATTCAGTGCTGAGACGTGAGTGCTGAGTGCTGAGATATAGGAAGGTGATAATGCCTGAGCGATGCGCAGCAAGGCGGTTCGAGGATCTTATTGCATGGCAAAAGGCACGGGAGTTGACCAAGAAAGTGTACGAGGTAACCGGGAATGGGCATTTTGCGAGAGACTTCGGATTACGAGATCAGGTCAGACGTTCGTCGGTCTCGATCATGGCCAATATTGCCGAGGGGTTTGAGCGGGCCAGGCAAGCAGAATTTCACCAGTTCTTGAGTATTGCCAAGTCCTCTTGCGCGGAACTTCGCTCTCACTTGTATGTTGCGCATGACGCCAAGTATGTTGATGCCATCATGTTCAACGACCTGATGAGGCTTGCGCAGGAGGTTTCTCTTGTCCTCGGCGGTCTCAGATCAGCCGTCCAACGTCGCCGTGCAGAACGGGAATCACATGGTCGCTAGTTCCCACGTCTCAGCACTCAGCACTCAGCACTCATATCCATGAGTCAAATCTGGAAAAGCTTGCCGCGCGGACAGTATCTGAGTCTCGCGCCTTGGGCCTGGGTTCAATTGGAGAGCGCGGATCCTCCTGGGCCCTTTCCCTTTGTTGCAGGGGTGGCGGCTGAAGTTGTCGCGAGTCTCCATGAAGCCCATGGACTTCTCTCCAGCGCGATCGATACAGCCATCAGCGATGTCTTTTCCAAGCGGGCCCCGCTCGACGATCCCGATCGTCAACGGCGATTGGAAGATGCCTATGCGGAGGTGATCAGCGCCCGCCCCTATCTGCAGCAGCACATTCGTTGCGGGCGGAAGCTGGACGGTACGTTTCAATGGGAGTTTCCGACCGACCCCACCAAATCCGCCACGGTCACCAACGGCGGGCTCCGGATCTTCCATTCCGTGAAGCGGCAGGCGATCCCGATGAGCTTCGACCAGCGACAGTTGGGGCCGCTGGTGGGAAAGGTACTGGGGTTCCTGGAGGGCACGCATCAGACCGACGAAATCAACACGGTGGTGGCGACCTCGGGGCGAGATGGAGAACGCGTGCTCACGCGACTGATCGAATCCCTCCACCAACATGAGTGCTTGGTCAGCTCGAGCACCTCCTGTGTCAGATCCCGCTGGTTCGAAATACTACAAGATAAAGACACGGTCCATCTCGGCCATGCCGCGCTGCTGTATCGGCAACGAGACCAGATGCTGTTGTTCGATCCCTGGCTGCTCCCCTGGTTTGCGGAATCCTCCGTCCCGTCGCTCTGGGGACTGTTGCTGCCCAAACCGGCTGCCGTCTTCTTGACCCATGATCACGACGATCACGTGGATCCACGCACGCTCTTGCACCTGCCCAAAGACACGCCGATCATCGTGCCGAGCCGAAGGAATCGGCGCACGCTCTCCTATGATTATCTATCGCTCTTGCGAGAACTGGGATTTAGCCGCGTGATCGAATTGGCGCATGGAGAAAGTTGGGCGTTCGAAGGAGGAGCCGTGTACTCCGTGCCGTTCTACGGCGAAGATCCTTGCGATCTGGAGATGCCGCGCAACTGCTATCTCATCGCCGATCGTGGCTATAATGTGCTCGTACATGCGGACAGCGGGCCAACGAATAGCGGGAAGTCCGTCCTCAAGGACGGAGTGATCCAGTCACTCGCGCAAAAGCATGGGCCGATCCCGCTGGTGTTTGCCTCGCAACAACAACTGCTCGAAGTCCGTGGCCATGCGGCCCACGCGGCCTTGTCTCATCCAGGGAAGTGGCTCGACGTGGGAGAAAACGGCTATCTCACGAATGCGTATCTTGCCGATGTGTGTGCGGCGGCGCAGGCCAAGCTTTTCGTGTCGTATGCCACCGGCGGCGCTGATTGGTATCCGGACCATCTCTCATTCATGTTCAGTGAGCGGAATCCCGCCCGCACAGCTCTGCTGACGGCCCACTGGGAACGGCCGGAAACTCTCAAAGAACTTCTCGCCAAGCATGGATGCGGGTATCATTATGGTCATGCATTGGATCTGTTTCGTCGCACGACCGACGGGCTGGTGGAACCGCTGACCACCGGGAAAGCCCTGACGCCCCTATCGCTCTATCGGCTTGACCACGGCGATCCTCCGTTTATGAGCGCCAGTAGCAGCACCACACCATCTCGCTAAATCGACAAGGACCGACTATGACCACGCGCAAAACGCAGCACTCCCCGATCCTCGTCACCGGTGTCGCCGGATTTATCGGCTTTCATACAGCGATCAGGTTGCTGGAGCGAGGCGAGCGGGTGATCGGACTCGATAACGTCAACGACTACTACGACGTGCGACTGAAGAAGGCGAGGCTGGCGAAGCTCAAGCCGTTTAAGTCGTTTTCGTTCACGAAGCTTGATCTGGCCAATCGGGTCGGGATGAAGAAGCTGTTCGCGAAGCAACCGATCCGACGCGTGGTTCATCTGGCGGCGCAAGCGGGTGTGCGCTATTCGCTTGTGAACCCGCATGCCTATACGGACAGCAACATTGAAGGGTTTCTGAACATTCTGGAAGGCTGCCGGCACGCGAAGGTCGAACACCTTGTCTATGCCTCGTCGAGCTCAGTCTACGGCGGCAATACACAGATGCCTTTTTCGATTCATGATAACATCGATCATCCGATCTCGCTCTATGCGGCCAGCAAGAAGGCCAATGAACTCATGGCCCATTGCTATGCGCACCTCTATCGGATTCCCTGCACGGGTCTGCGGTTTTTTACGGTCTATGGGCCCTGGGGGAGGCCCGACATGGCCCTCTTCATTTTCACGAAGGCGATTTTGGAGGGAAAGCCGATCGAGGTCTACAACCACGGAAAGATGCGGCGCGATTTTACCTACATTGACGACATTGTTGAAGGGGTCATTCGCACGCTCGATCGCACGGCAATACCCGATCCAGACTGGTCCAGCGACCGACCCGATCCAGGAACCAGCTCTGCACCGGCCAGAATCTACAACATCGGTAATCATCAGCCAGTCGAACTGCTGCGCTTTATCGAGGTGTTGGAGAACGCGTTAGGAAAGAAAGCTGTGAAGAAGCTGCTGCCGATCCAGCCGGGCGACGTGCCTGCGACGTATGCGGACATCGAGGACCTGACGCGGGACGTGGGGTTTGCCCCAGCCACGCCGATCGAAGAAGGTATCGCGCGTTTTGTGAAGTGGTATCGAGAGTTCTACAAAAAATAAGAGGTGCCAAGCGTTTCAGGCAGCCTGGCACCCCTTGATATCTCCCCCTCGACTGACTCGTTATGGACAGCCGATCGGCACAAATCCCCGCCCAAAAATGCTGGACAGTGTGACATAGCGAGCATTGTCGTAGAACGAATAGCTCGGACCCCGCTGATATCTTCCGGAAAGATCTCCGCCATACGATGGATCTGCCCCGTAAAAGAAGCCGCCACGGGTTTTCTGGTTGAGGTTGAGCCACTCTCCATACATGGAGCAGACTTCAGCTTGAACCGACCCGGACGAAGCGAGGCTAGCGTGCCAATCTTTGGCCCAATCGGGGACGGTCTGCCCTCCACCGGTCATACCGGTCTGATTGCGGTCGGGGTACGGAGGAATATCGTAGTGAGGAGCCGTGGCCACGGCGGGGTGATAGGTTGGCATGTCATCCAGCGAGGGCACGACCGACAGTTCTTTCAGTGTCATCAGTTTGCAGCCCGGCAAATCCTTGTTGGTGTAGAGGGCGCTCCCATCGGCTTGGGGGCATTCCCGCATCAGGAACGGGTCGAACTTGATCGTCGCATCGGAGAATGCCGACGTTGAGGACAGGGTGAGGATCGTTGCGGCAATCACGAGCATATGGGCGGGTTGCATAGAGCATCTCCCCTGAGACGGTGGAACAAACAGGGTTTGCATCATCGTTCACCTTTCTTCATTGTATTCACCGATGGTACTGACAAGCTATTCTGCCAGAGCCAAAGCTGTCTATTCATCTTTCGAGGGGGATCTAGCTACCGACGGGGGACCTGGCCAGATAGTCTCAGCTGGCTTCCATTGAACAAGCAGCTTTGCCTTGTTCCCTCCTCGCTGCTGGGGTATTCTCCGCCTTGAACCTGGGAAAGGTGAGCGTGAAACGTTCGAAGAATTTCCCTCGCCTGACTCTCTCACTCCTCACGTCCGACCAATTTCGGTCATGACCGACTACGGCGTGCTTGCAAATCTGCTCGTGATCTTCACGGTGTCGATCGCCGTCGTCTTTGTATTCCACAAGTTCCGGCTTCCCTCGATCGCGGGATTCTTGGTTGCCGGCGCACTCATCGGCCCCCACGGGTTAAACCTCATCTCGGACATCAGCACGGTCCAAGTGTTGGCGGAGATCGGGATCGTCCTGCTCCTCTTCACCATCGGCATCGAATTCTCGTTAGTGCAACTGGCCTCCATGCGCCGCCTCATGTTTCTGGCCGCACCGATCCAGGTCGGCGGCGTGCTGTTGATCGCGTGGCTCGGGGCGATGCTCGTCGGACTGTCCTGGCGGCAGGGGATGTTCTGGGGATTCCTCTTCTCTCTGAGCAGCACGGCGATTGTGTTGAAGGCCTTGGCCGAACGGGGAGACAGCGACTCGATCCATGGCCGAGCCACGATCGGAATTCTCGTCTTTCAAGATTTGGCCGTCGTACCCATGATGTTGTTGACGCCGATTCTTGCCAGCCAATCGGATGGAGGGGGGCTGGCGATTCTGCTCACCTTGGGGAAGTCGGCTCTTGTCGTCGTGCTTGTCATTGCAGGCTCCTGGTATCTGGTCCCCAAGCTGTTGGGACATATTGTCCGCAGTCGCAGCCGTGAGCTGTTCTTGCTGACAATCATCGTCTCCTGTCTCGGCATCGCGTGGCTCACCACGCTCGGCGGTATTTCGTTGGCGTTGGGTGCATTCATTGCCGGGTTGGTCATTTCCGAATCGGAGTACAGCCATCAGGCCATGGCCGAAGTGCTGCCGTTCCGCGACAGTTTCAACAGTCTCTTCTTCGTGTCGATCGGCATCCTCATGGACTGGCGGGTGTTATTCGCGCATCCGCTGCCAGTGGCCGGACTGCTAGTGACGATTTTGTTGGTGAAGTTTGTCGCTGGGGCCGGAGCGGTCTTGTCGGCAGGGGTCCCCCCACGTTCGGCGATTATGGTGGGCATCGCCCTGGCTCAGGTCGGAGAGTTCAGTTTCTTGCTGGCGCAGCAAGGGCAGGAGAGCGGTTTCTTGCGAGGTGATCCGTATCAGGTCTTTCTCGCGGTCTCGGTGCTGTCCATGATCGTGACGCCCTTTCTCATGCAGTGGTCGCCGCACCTGGCCCGCCGCGCGGAGGCGTGGCAGCGGCTTCGTCATTGGCTTCCTAGTCGCACCACCGCCCACGTCCTGCAGACCGAAGGGAAGCAGATTCGGATGAAGGACCACGTCATTATTGCGGGCTATGGGTTGAGCGGGAGGAATCTCGCACGCGTCCTCGGCGACACGGAGATCCCGTATCTCGCTTTGGATCTCGACGGCGATACCGTCAGCCGCGAAGCGAAACACGGAGCGCCAGTCTACTACGGTGATGCCACGAATCCGAATGTGCTGCGGCATATGAGGATCGAGGACGCGAAGGTGCTGGTGGTTGCCGTTTCGGATCCGTTTATCACGCGGCGGGCAGTGCAGATCGCCAAAGGACTCAATCCCAAACTCCATGTCGTCGTGCGGACTCGCTATCTGCGCGAATTGGAGGAACTGCACCAGCTCGGCGCGGATGATGTGGTGCCGGAGGAATTCGAAACCTCCATCGAGATCTTTGCCTTGGTGCTCCGCACCTACAACCTGCCGCAGGACTTTGTGCTACAAAAGGCTGAACAAGTTCGCCGTGAAGGGTATGCCTTGCTTCGTCGCAGCGAATTTCCACGGGCTCCTCGGTGATCGCCTGGACGCGTGCTGGGGTGACGCAAGCGAATCCGTCGGAGAAGACTCGGTTAATGGCTGGCGATATTGTGGTGCTACTCGGTTCGCGTGCCCAGATTCGGCAGGCGATGGGGTTCCTAGTGCAGATTGGTGCGAACTGAGCCGCTAGCAGGCTGCGGAAAAACTATTATGGCACGGTGATAATTCAACGTTCCGCACGTTTAGGACAACAGGAGAACACCGAGCAGGATGCTCAAAAAGGCCCAGCGAGCGGGGAATGATGATCCTTCCAAACTTGCCCGTGCGCGTTGCCCAGGATGGCCCGGATGAGTCCACCACTGCGCGCAACTTTCTCACCCGCCCACCACTGGCACGCCGAGACGTGCCAGTAGCCCAGGCGAGGGCCTTCTGATTTTCCCCACTTTGCCCTCAGGGGAGCAGCCAGACTGTCCTTCACTGCGCGCATCGAGGGAGCACATTCTGATCGTGCGGCCTCGGCGAGCAAGAAGGATGGTCTGGCTGTTCCCCTTCCGTCCTTCTTAGGCCGCGCGTTGCGCGAGCACAGGGGACTCACCGGGCCATCCCCCC
>DASQFV010000297.1:0-27192 GCA_035632975.1 Nitrospiraceae bacterium | reverse complement strand
ATCCCATCGATTTCTTCGAAGCTCAGCTCTGTCGCGTTGAACCCCGGTCTGCTCAAGAGGAACTGGTCTCCCAGGTGGCTGCTCTGGTGGTAGAGGCGCACCCGTGCGGAGACGAGTTCGCTCCGCCATGACACCGGCACCCCGATGACAAAATCCGTATTGATGAGCTCGGTCGGTCCGAACAGATTGAACTGCGAGAACGCGCCCATCAACAGACCGACCTGCGTTCCATCACACGATCCTTCTTTGCGACGGCTCCAGAGGCCGAAGTTTTCTCCCAATGCGACCGAGCCGATACTGTTCGAGGTCTTCGATTCCAGTACCTGAGTCTGCTGTATGGTCGCGAAGGTTTGCGGTTGCTTCGGATCGGCCATCAAGGGACGAAAGACATCGCCGTCTGGCAACAACACATTTTCCCACACAGTCTTCTCCTGCTCAGGGTGACTCACCGAGTTCGGATTGAAGCGGCAATCCACGTCCAGCCGATCCCCCGATACAGGATCCGCTCCTGCGACGGACGCCAGGAAAAACCACGCCGTGCACGCCAACAACCATGCAACCGCCCGGCTAGTGCGCCGCCATGTTGTCCTTGAGATCCCCTCCACTCATCACCTCTTTCTCAAGCAGAAGCCTGGCGGCCCGGACAAGGGCATTGTGCTTCACTGCCAGCAAGCCGCTAAAAAACGTACCCGCGCCGTTGCACTCAACGTCGAATGAATCCGGTCGCCCACGTCGTGCGTGATCGCAATCACGCTGACGCCAATGACTAAATGCTACGCGATGACTTTCCAGGCCGGGATCTGCCGGGCCCGCGCCAAGAGAGGGCTCAGCACTGCGAGCAGCGTGAGGCCTCACACCACGTTCACAGTCATGGCCTCTTCTAGCAGGATGCTGAAAAAGTCGCTCGTCTCACCCGCCCAGCCCAGGCGCGCCGAGACGCGCCTCTTCCCATGCGGCGTTCTCGCTTCGCTCAGAAGCTGAACGTACCGAAGCGTACGCTTTGCTGGACAGACTTTTTGAGCATCCTTCGCGGTGTTTTCCGTATCTGACGGGGAACAGCCACGGGCGACTGTCCACAAGATAACAAGAATCGTTGCCGCAGATTGGCACGGGGCAGGATCGAAGTAGTGTGCCTACTTCACCTTGGAGAAATCGGCAACGATTCTCGCTTCATTTCCGTCCTGAAGATTCACGACGAAAACGGACGCCGCAGTGGGATCAAATTTTTCATAGGCAAACAATGCGGTAAAACGTGACCGGTAGATCGGCCCGCTTCCCTCATTCTTTCGGCCACGTTCGGCTTTTCCGATGTCGATAGGCTTGATCTTCTTGGAGCCCTGTTGCAACTCGATCAAGGCACCCTCTGCAAAGTATTCGTCATCGCCACACAGCTGAACTTCAATCTCCATATTGGGCATGTCCACGACTTTCTTGATGAACTCCTCTGGCATGCGCACATCCGTCTTCCGCTTCTTGGACTCTGCGGCTTCCTGCCTGCCAAAAGCTTCAAGTCGATAGCGCTTGGTCCGGAGGATGGCACTGGCTCCGCAGGGATCTTTCTCTGGGTCGGCTCCCACACGCGTGACCATGGAGGCTTGCTGAAGGACCTTCTTGACATCTTCCGAGGTGTTGGCCTTCTCCATAGGCGCCCGCCCGGCTTCCAAGGCCCTCTGCGCCTCTTCAGCTGAGAGCTTCACATCGATCGCCAAGATCGGCTGGAGCCCGACGACCGTCAACAGGCCCACGACCGCAAGAGTACCGACGCCACTAACCCGCGCCACTGATGTCAGGTATCGCACCCTCATTACTCCTTCCGTCACCAAGAAAGCGAATGATGGGGCGGCATTGTAAAGAACCCCCTATCCCTTTGCAATCAGCCTGGAAAGCGGGCCCAGTTGGCATAGGGCTTGATGGCATAGAGTTCATCGAGATCGACCGGCACTGTCACCCCGGCTTGCGCAAGCAGCCGAGCAACCAGGCGGAGCGGCAGGCCGACCACGGTCGGAAAATCTCCGCCAATGGAATCGATCAAGTCGCCGCCCTCTCCTTGGATCGAGTACGCACCGGCCTTGCCGAGACTATCTCCCGTCGCGAGGTAATGTTCGTGCGCGTGTTCATCGAACGGCTTCATCCGAACGACGGCCGTGGACAGGGCGACGACGTTTATCGCGCGAGTTGAACAGACGAGCGCGACCGCCGTGCATACATGATGATCACGGCCGGCCAGACGCCGAAGCATCGCACGGGCGTCCGCCAGATCGGCCGGTTTCCCGAGCACGTCATGATCCAATTCAATCACCGTATCGCTCCCCAGCACGATCGCCGCCGGCTCTTGCCTCGCGACCGACTGGGCCTTGCCCTGCGCGAAGGACATTACCTGTTGGATCGCCGGCCGGTCCGCCACCAGCCGCTCCTCGAAGGATGGGTGTTTGACGTCGAAGGGGACACCCAGTAGGGTGAGCAGCTCGCGACGGCGCGGAGAGGTTGAAGCCAGAGTGAGTGACATCTACAACGTCGGAGAGGGTTCAGCAGAAAGCAGTATCTGGTCAGGGACCTCGGGGAGACTCGCGCAGTGCATGCGAAAATCGGCGAGCACCTGCTCCAGATCGGCGACTGAAGAAACTCGGAACATATTGGCTCGAAGCGAGGCGGCACGAGGAAACCCTTTGCAGTACCAGCCCAGGTGTTTGCGCATCCGCCGAAACTGGCCCTGCCCACAGGCCGCTTCGAACCGTCGGGCATGATCGAGCAGCATCTCGAAGCGAACGTCCAGTGGTGGCACCCAGGGTTCGGGCCCCTCCTCAGGCCGATGCTGCTGCAGAACGAGTCGGACCGCCTCTTTCTGCCGAAAGAACCAGGGGGCTCCGAGCGCAGCTCTTCCAACCAACACGCCATCGACTCCGGTGTCCCACACGCGACGGACGACGTCGTGATAACTGTGCACATCCCCATTGCCGAACAGGAATGTCCCGCTCCCCCGAACGATCTCCGCCGCCCGGGCAATGGCGTTCCAATCCGCTTCCCCTCGATACATTTGTTGCAAGGTGCGGCCATGCAGGGAAATCACTGCCGGCTGTTCCATGAGGAGATGTTCGATCCATCGGTCGACGTCCACCACGTCGTAGCCGAGGCGTGTCTTGACGGACAAGGGAATCGTGCGTCGGAGGAGCGGACGGGCGTCCTGCCGATGCTCGTTCATCCGCCAGATCGCCGCCACTCTGCCCGGCTTGAGCCCCGCTCCCTCGAGGGTCTGACCAGTTGCCCAATCGGCGATCCCCTGACGAGTGGCCTGCATGATGGCCTGAGCCACATCCGGCGTTCGGATCAACCCCGCTCCTGATCCGGATGAGGCCACACTCCGCGAGGGACAGCCCATGTTGATATCCAATCCATCAAACCCCAACTCACACACGGCATGAGCGGCCTGATAGAAGAGGTCCGGTTCTTTCCCATAGAGCTGCGCAACAATCGGTCGTTCAGCCTCATGATAGATGAGGGAGTCCAATAAGAACTCCGGTCCCCGGCAAACGTCATGCACATGCGTGAACTCCGTGAAGGAAACATCCGGCTTCCCGTGAATCGCCACGGTATGGCGAAACGTCGCATCGGTGACCCCATCCATCGGCGCCATCCCGATGATCGGTCTGGTGAGTGACTGCCAGAAACTCATCGGGTTCGCTCCAGCTCCATCACCGGTTCTCCCACTTCATTCGCACGGGCATAGGCCAGGCGCAAGCTGTCGCATTCCTGTTGTACGCAGACACGTACGTCCGGCGCACGCTCCGTCACAAATTCGAAAAACCGTTCGATCTTAAGGAGGAAGAAATCATACGAATGCGTGATCGGTCGTGGTGACCGAAACCAGAAAGCCACGAACTCTGTCAGGCAGAGGCCCCGCTCCGCTAAAGTCCGGCAGGTCTCCGGAAACATCTCTGCAAGGTCTCCTCCCCAATGGAGAATCTCGTGCGGAACGTAAGACGCGCGGTACCGTGTTAAACCGGTCGCCTCTGCAGCCGTTTCCTGCCACTCCGAGCCTGTCATGGGGGCTTGTCCCGAGATGATTTGCGCGTAGCGAGCATAGTCGTCGCGCAACTGCTGTCGATCAGACTGGCGCACAGGCTCATGGACTGATGCTGGACGAGGCGTCAGTCCCATTAACGGTTCTACAGTCGTTCCTCTGGCCATCGTCTGCTGAACGAGGAGGGAGTAACACCGGACGGCCTCTGCATACTCCTCCACAATCATCTCGATCGGTTTGGTGTCCACTTCAAGTGCCACCGCCCGGAGGCTGACGAGGTTCGAATGGGCCAGAACCTGTTCGAGCATGGTGAAGAGGATCGTCGGAATCGGCGCGGCATGGGCGTCGATCCATTCAGGAAGCCCCTCTCCCCCCTTTGGCTCACCAACCGATTCATGGCAGGCCAACCCCGCTAGGTGGATTTCGACGACCCGCTCCAGAGGAAATTCGTCGAGGAATTCCCTGACGAATCGTTCAAGAGATGTCCGTCGGCAGGCGGCAGTATAGCGATAGACCGTCCAGAGGTGTCCGATGTCCAGCACGAGACCGCAGGGCACCAACGCTGTGACGAGTCGAAAAAAATGGGGAATCGATATCGTGCCGGCGGAAAAGTAGGTGAGCGGGGGCATCTCCAAGAGAAAGAGCGGGGCGGTCCCGTCCGCTCGACAGCCCTGCCGATCCATCGCCCGCTGAACCGTCGCGATGTTTGCCGCCACCACCTCGGCGCTAAGCCGCGTATATAATGGAGGGACATACGTGCCAAACGAGTAGCCCGCCATCTGCTTCATCGCACATTCATGATTCAGCCAGAGACTCTGTACACTATTGAGTTGCGTAACCATTTCGCCCACGTCCTGCTGAAAGAACGGAGACTCTTGAACGTCCGGCTGAGTGATCCACAGGCCTTCCCCGTGATACGCCAGCGGTATATCCGGCACAGTCTGTCGAACCGTTCTCAGTGCGGTCGTCGTTGCCTTAAAGACTTCGAGATAGCCCGGCTGGAGTCCTCGCTCCCTAAGTTTGTTCACCAGCTCGAACAGATCGGGAGAATAGACATCGACTGACAGCCCCATCCCCTGTGAAGGGATCTCCCCGAGGCGACGCTGAAAGTCCTGTTGAACGAAATCGTGATCAACCATCGATCACCCCTTGTGCTGCTCTAGCAATTAGCCTAGTCTATTCGCCGAACCCCTTGTTTGACAAGGGAAGGCCCGGTGACGGACCAGGGGGCCCCGTCTGCTATACTTGGCTTACGTCGCCGGAGGCGGAACCCTCACGAGTCGTGCAGGCGCGAATCGGGGGAGGTCTCGAACCCATGCCGAACGGCGATGACAAGCCCTTCAAGACGACACATCTCATACCCACTATGGTTGCCCATATGATGACACCAGGGGTCGTGCAAGTTCCGGGAGACGTATCTGTCAGTGAGGCGGCACTGCTGCTCGAAAGAGAACAGGCGCCCTGTCTGCTCGTGAAGGATACCGATACGCGGTTCGGCCTCATGACGCCGACCGACATTGTGAAGAAAGTCGTTGCTCAGGGACTCGAACCGCACGACATCGAAGTCCGGACGATCATGACACGCCCGGTGCAGTTCATCGAGTACGATGAGGCCTTGGCAGAGGCCTCGACACTCATGATGGCGACAGGTGCCTCTCTCTTGATTGTCACCAAAGAAAACCAACCGGTTGGGGTGCTCAGTGCACAAGACCTGATGCTCACGCCGCTCCGATGTGGCACGAAGATCCCCGTCGTCGTGAGTGTGATCGGACGAGCCTCGGCGCAGGGGCTCAACTATAACGCCATCATTACCCAACTGAGCCATGTCGGAGCGTTGGTCGAATCAACTGCGAAGATCCTGACAGGAACGAACGTCGTACTGGCGTTTTCCATTCCTGGACAAAACACTCCCTTAACCATTCGTGGAACAGTCCTGACCAGCGGAGTTCCGGGGGCAGAGCGCGGTGAGCCATTAAGCGGGATCCGTACCTGGCATGTCGATATTCAGTTCACCGACCTCTCATCGGCCGATCTCGCGCGTATCAGGGCCTGGGCACTTCAAACAATGCCTGCTTCACCCAAGCGCTCCTAGCCCGCACACAGATGCTCCGTTCTTTTGACCAACAGGCGATCAGCTGATAGAATTTTCCTACCTATGATAAACCATAACCACGCATGGATAACCCGATGAAGACTTCCCAGACCCGGTCCCGCCCCCTCCCCTCGAACGAGGAGTTGCTCAGCCAAATTCGCTTCCTGCTTGACAGTCCGGAGGACGACCTGCAAGCCGCGATCATGAAGGAACTCCTGGCTGGGACGCTTCGGCTCCACGATTCTCATCTGGACGTCCTGGACCTCAAGATCGTCAACCGCGCCGTAAAAGAACTGCGTCATGCCTTCCGCGTCTTTCATGACTATCGCGATCGACGCAAGATCAGCATCTTCGGTTCGGCCCGCACCGCCTCGGATGATCCGAATTACCAACTGGCCTTCCAGTTTTCCCGTCAGATCGTCGAGGAAGGGTTCATGGTTATTACCGGAGGGGCTGATGGGATCATGCGCGCGTGCCAGGAGGGTGCCGGCCGAGAGAACAGCTTCGGGGTCAATATCATGTTGCCCTTCGAGCAAGGCCCGAATGCCACGATCGCCGATGACCCCAAGCTCGTCACGTTCAAATACTTCTTCACCCGCAAATTAATCTTTCAGAAAGAGGCCAACGCCATTGCATTATTCCCAGGCGGCTTCGGCACACATGATGAAGGTTTTGAAATTTTGACCCTCGCCCAAACCGGCAAGAGCGAGCCCCAGCCGATCCTGTATCTCCAGGCTCCTGGTTGCGACTATTGGGACGACTGGTACGCCTTCGTCACACGCCAACTCTTGGCCCGTCAACTGATCAACCCTGAAGATCTCAGACTATTCAAAATCACCACGTCCGTGGACGACGCAATCGATGAGATCAGGAGCTTTTACCGCCGATTCCATTCGATTCGATATGTGGGCCGGCTCTTAGCCATGCGGCTGAAAACCCGCATATCCCCAGAACAGGTGGCCGGCCTTCATGAAAAGTTTGGCGATCTGTTATCCGAGGGCACCTTCGAATTGCGCGGGCCTCTCCCCGAAGAGCTCGACGAGCCGGAACTGAGGGAGTTGCCTCGGTTGGTCTTTACCTCCAACCGCCGGAGCGCGGGCCGGTTGCGGCAGCTGATCAACCATCTCAACGCCCTCTGACCTCTCCTCACAAAGACGCTTTAGTCTCGGAGCAGCATCATGGTATGCTCCGCGACGATGGCTGGTTCCCGCACACAGCACCCATTCTCTGAGCCCCCCACCGTTGTGCTCTATCACGCCGAATGTGCCGATGGGTTCGGCGCCGCTTGGGCGATCTGGAATCAATTTCCAGCAGCTCGGTTCATTCCCGTCAAACACGGGAATCCTCCTCCCGCAGGGCTACAAAACCAACGAGTCGTCATCGTGGATTTCAGCTATGCCCGTGAGACGCTGGAAACCATGGCTGCTCAGACGCAGGCGCTCCTCGTGCTCGATCATCACATCACCGCAGAAAAAGCCCTCGCCGGCCTTCCCTATGCCTACTTCGACATGAAGAAGTCCGGAGCGGTCCTGGCCTGGGAATGGGCACACGATCAGCCGACACCGTGGCTCCTCGACTATATCCAAGACAAAGACCTCTGGACTTGGGCGCTTCCCTCCAGTCGGGAAATTAATGCGGCCGTTGCCTCATATCCATTCGACTACCACCTCTGGAGTCACTTCAAGCAGAAGGAGTTGGAAGAGGAAGGCCGGGCCATCCTGCGTTATGAAAGCGAGCTCGTGAGCAAACTTGCGGCGCAAGCGATGTTGGTCGACTTTCACGGAGCCGTCATTCCGTCGGTCCAAAGCGCGGTCTTGACTAGTCAGATCGGCGAACGCCTCTCCGCGGAGCATCCGTTTTGCCTCATGTGGCACGATCGCGATGGGCGCCGCTATTACAGCATGCGCTCGCGAGAAGATGGGGTCGACGTGGGAGCCATCGCCGCCTCTTTCGGCGGTGGAGGCCATACGCACGCCGCGGGGTTTTCAATCTCCCTTAGACCTGACGGCTCCTTGCCGGATAACCCAGCACTTCCTCGATCTGTCATCGACCGTCGCCGTTCTCCCTCCTAACAGGCTGCGGAAGAACAATTGTGGCATGATGGAAACTCAATGGTCCGTACGTCTAGGACAATGGGAGAACACCGCTCAGGATGCTCAAAAAGTCTGTCCAGCAAGGCCGCAGCGAGCGAAGAGGCGAGGAGGTACGTGCCGCACTTTGTGAGGCCGTTCGCCCGTAGAATGGATCTTGGCGAATGGAAAATCTCCTCCAGTGCTTCCGGCCTCCGAAACACTCTCTTCAACGTTGAGCTTCTGAGCGAAGCTAGAACGCCGCATGGGAAAAGGCGCGTCTCGGTGCGCCTGGGCTGGGCGGGTGAGACGAGCGACTTTTTCAGCATCCTGCTCATGAGGGCACCATGATCCCTCTGCATGACGACAACCCAACCGAGCGGACGCCGGTCGTCACGATCGCTTTTATCGTGGCCTGCGTCCTCGTCTTTTTCTACCAGGCGAGCCTTCCCGCCGGCCCAGGAGACGCGTTCGTCTTTCAATACGGGGCAATCCCGGCCCTCGTGTTCGGGCAGTCCGACCTCCCTGAGATGGGCGTGGCAATTCCCGCCTACGCCACGTTGATCACGAGCATGTTCCTCCACGGCGGCTGGATGCACCTCATCGGGAATATGCTGTACCTGTGGGTCTTCGGGAACAATATCGAAGACGCCATGGGGCATTCGAAGTACGTCGTGTTCTACCTCACATGCGGAATTCTGGCCGCCTTGAGCCACGCCCTGACCGATCCGTCCTCGCCTGTTCCCATGGTCGGAGCAAGCGGCGCCATTTCCGGTGTCTTAGGCGCCTATGTGCTGTTGTTTCCACGAGCCAGCGTGCTGGTTATAATGCCCGGCCTGGGCACAACGAGGGTGGCAGCAGGTGTCGTCCTCGGCATGTGGATCGTGATGCAACTGTTGAGCGGGGGGATGAGCATCGGCAGTACGGGCGGAGGCGTAGCATTCTTCGCCCATATCGGCGGGTTTCTCGCTGGGATGGCACTGGTCGGCCTGTTCAAACGCCCGGGCGTGCCCTTCCTTGCACCAAGCCGCAGAGACTGATGTGATGGCTAGCAGGATGCTGAAAGAGCAACCATCCGATCTTCACGCATCCAGCAGCTCACGTACCTTTTCCACCAGCCCGGCTTGTCGATAGGGACGCCTCAAGAGATACCGCGGGTTGAGTCGATGAGACACCATCGTCTCGTCGTCATACCCTGAGACAAAGAGCGGCTTCATCATCGGGTGATGCTGCAGCAACCGTCCAGCTAAGTCACGCCCACCAATCTCCGACATCATGAGATCGGTCACCACCACATGGACAGATCCAGCATGTCGCTGCGTAAGTAGCAACGCTTCAACGGACGAGCTCGCCTCCAAGACTCGATAGCGATGCCGCAACAGCGTGGAGAGCGCGAGTTTACGATCGATTTCATTCGATTCCACCAGTAGAACCGTTTCCTGACCTTTGGCTGCAACGTGTGCCAAGATTGATGGAGCAGGTGGCCGGCCCTGTCGTACAAGGGGAAACGCCACCCGCACCACCGTGCCTTCGCCAGGCCGGCTGACAACATCGACCTGGCCTGCACTGTGTTTCACAATGCCATAGACCGCAGTGAGTCCAAGTCCCACATTCATTTCCTTTGTGGAAAAGAAGGGTTCGAACATGTGCGACTGGGTTTCTAGGCTCATCCCGCTTCCGGTATCGGTCACTTGAATCAGCACCTTGGGTAGATGCCCAGGGGACGCCTGCTTCGCTTCAATCAGGAGCCGACCACCATTTGGCATGGCATCCCGCGCATTCACCGCAAGATGAAGCAGGACTTGTTCGAGTCCTTCACGATCGACCTCGACATCCATCGGCGCATCTTCAATGACCATACTGAGATCGATGGATGCGGGCAGCAGTCCTCTCATCACTCCACGAATCTCCTCCAGCACGGCCTTGACCGAAAGCACCTGTCGGAGGTGGCCGTCGTGGAGACCCAACCCAGCCAATTGAGCGGTCACGGCTGCGGCCTGCCCCCCGCTTCGAAATATGTCATCGACCAGCCCATAGAGTGGGTCGTCCGGCTTGAGGCGAGATAGGACCAGACCCGTCTGCCTCCCGATCACCGAAACGAGGTGGCTGAGTTCGTTGGCAATCCCCTCGGCAATCCGACCGATCGCTTCCATCTTCTGCGCCTCATGCAATTGCTGCTCGAGGCCTTCTCGTTCCTTCTTCTCCTGCCGGACATGCTCATTCGCCCGTGAGAGATTGCTCTTGAGACCCTTGATACGGACCTCCAACTGATCGCGCGACGCTTGCAAGGCCAGTTCAGTCTCTTTCAGAGCCTCGATACTCCCTAGTAAAAGTGTTTTTTGTTGCCGTTCGGCCCCGATTGTTTGCAGCGCGAGCCCGTAGAACGTCGCCATCACCAACAAAACCGGAACTCCCAGCAGATGCCCGGGCGACAAAGCACCGGTTTGAACAACCCCTTGATAGAGGATGACGCCATACCCGGCACAGAGCAGTAGAGATAACCCAATAATATGGGAGAGGCGCCGCACGGAGGCGGCAATGAGCATGAGAATGAAATATGACAGATAGAGTTCCGAGCGAGCATTGCCTGAAAGATAGATTGTCGAGGTCACGAGAACCGTATCGATCCCAATCACGGTCCCGCTGAACCACGCGGCCCGTAGGATCGAGGTTGGCACATACCACAGACACAGGACGATCGCCACCAACCCAACGACGATCACCCCGCTCGTTGGGCGGCTTGCGACCAGCTCCGCCCCAGACAATAACTGGTAGGCCAACATGACGCCGACCAGCGACTGGAGCACAACATATCGTGGGCGCGAAATCGTACTGTCGTGACACGAATCCGCCGAAGACGGCTCGACAAGATTCTTAGAGGGGAGGGCAAGACTGCTCATCGGCGTGATCTCCTGTTCGGGCAACCAAAGACTTGGAGTGGAGCAAGTCCCGTACCGATACCCCAAACAGGGCGGAACCATGTTTTTCCAGTAGGGTATGCCCTGAGGAGCTGAACCGTTTGATCCATCTCCCTACGGCCAATCACAAAATAGAACGACGCAGGATGGCCAAAAAACGGCTCACAGATTGGCTTCCCTGGGTAGTGCATCGGAGGAGACGGTCGATCCTGTTCACAGCATCCTGTCGGTTGATGCCGGATAGGAACGATACAGACAAATGAAGAAGGTTAGCAGGCTTTGGAAAAACCCTTTCCCCACAGCAGAACTTCGATAGCCGACACGTCTGGGACAAGAGCAGAACACCCTTGCAGGACGCTCAAAATGGCTGTCCGGCGAGGCCGCAGCGAGCGAAGAGGCGAAGGCGTACGCTTCGGTACGTTGAGCTTCTGAGCGAAGCGAGAACGCTGCCGGCGGACTTTTTCAGCATCCTGCTAGGCGGACAGGGTGGGACCTTTTGCCAAGCCGGCACGAAACTGGTTCGCATGATCGAGGGCGAGACTGAGCGTCTCCCCGAGGAACGTGACATGTCCCATTTTGCGACGGGGACGAATCGCACGCTTGCCGTAGAGATGGAGTACCGCACCAGGAAGATCCAGCAGGGTTCGACAGCCTCCGCCCTTTTTCATAAAGATTGCGGCATCGTTCCCAATGAGATTCACCATGACGGCTGGGCTCAGCAGACGCGCTTCACCAAGCGGTATCCCGCAGATCGCACGAACCTGTTGCTCAAACTGGGACACGCTGCAGGCATCGAGCGTGTAATGGCCTGAGTTGTGGGGCCGCGGGGCAATCTCGTTGATGAGCAGTTCCCCGTTGGGCAGCTGAAACAATTCGAGACAAAATACCCCGACCCCCTCCAGACGATCCACAACTTGGCGCCCAAGAGCGGCCGCTCGTTCGGCTACAACTGAAGATCCCGGGGCCGGCACCATGGTGGTTCGAAGAATCCCCTCTTCATGTTCATTCTCAGTCACCGGATAGGTGCACCCTTGTCCGTCAGGTCCACGAACCACCAGGATCGAAAGTTCCCGTTCAAACGGCACCAAAGACTCCACGATCCATCGCATGCCAGGGCGAGCGGATTCCGATAATGCACGTTCCACCTCGAGGACATCGGATTCTCGGGGGATTCTCCACTGTCCCTTGCCGTCATAACCGGCCGTTGCCGTCTTACAGAGGGCGGGATACCCGATCTGTCGGACGGTCGCCGCCAATTGTTCAGGAGCGGTCAGGCCAGCGAAGGGGGGAACGGGAAATCCATTGGAAGCCAAGAACCCCTTTTGTTCGAGACGATCCTGAATCATGCTCAGGACGGCACTTGACGGACGAACCGGCTTCCGCTGTTCCAACGTTCGACAGAGCTCCACCGGGATATTCTCCCATTCATAGGTCACGACGCTAACCAAGTCTGCAAAGCGCGCAAGATTGTGCTGGTCGGTGAACGGAAGGGGAAAGCTGTGCGTGGCAACCCGATGAGCCGGCGCCTCTGGATCCGGATCCCAGACGGCGACGTGATACCCGAGACGGCATGCCGCCATGGTGAACATGGCGCCCAATTGTCCGCCGCCCAGAACGCCCAGAACAGATCCCTTCTCGAGGACCACGGCCTTCACGGTCGGCGACTCGGACGGCTGGGACCTCTCGTTCCGGTCACCAGACCCTTCGCTTCAGGAGACTGGAGTACGCTGTCCGTCTGTGTCCGACGGAACAATTTCACGCGAGCGGCAATCGCTGGATACCGGCCCGCCAGGATTTGCGCCGCAAGCAAACCGGCATTCTCCGCCCCTCCGATAGCCACCGTGGCGACGGGAATCCCTCTTGGCATTTGCACGATGGAGAGGAGCGAATCAAGTCCGCGAAGATTCTCCGTCGGGATCGGGACCCCAATGACCGGCAGATGCGTCTTCGCAGCCAGCATCCCGGGAAGATGGGCCGCCCCGCCGGCACCGGCAATAATGACCTCGATCCCCCGTCCTGGAGCCTGTTCTGCATAGGCGAACAAGCGATCCGGAGTCCGGTGCGCGGAGACGACTATCAATTCGTGTGGAATCCCGAGATCCGTCAGAATCGCAACGGCCTTTTCTAAGATCGGGAAATCGGATTTGCTTCCACCCAACACCCCGACCAAGGGATGCGGACGATCCGTTCCTCGCCGCCGTGATTGTGGTCCTCTGCTGGGACGAGGCATATTCGCGCGGGCCCTTCTCCCACGGCTCTCCGGCTCATGGCTCTTACCCGCACCTTAGCGATTCTCTGACTGATGGTCAAGCTCGCCCCCTCTCCCAGCAATCCGTGAGACGTGAAACGTATCTCATTGGGAATAAGAACTGCAGGACTAGCTCGCCGGCGGCGTGCGAGGCACGCGTGAAGCGTATCTCGTGAAACGTCGTTCGATGCCGGCCTGTTCCAATGTTTGGCGAGTCAGTTGGCGAACTTGGTCTTCGTCATCGACGATAAGAGACGATCAGAATAGAAAGCATCGTGTCCCTCGGCTTCGGTGAATGACTCCGTACCCCGGTTTCCCGCGCACTGTGCCTTCTAGCAGGCTGCGGACGGTTCAATGAAGGGTGGCGAGAATCAGGGATACAAAGTGGACCGGAAAGCATGACTCCCGCGCCATGGCGTGCGGGTTTGTTCAACAGGGAGGGGGAACGAGGATATTTAATTTGGTGCCGAAGGCGGGACTTGAACCCGCACGGCTTGCGCCACACGCCCCTCAAACGTGCGTGTCTGCCATTTCACCACTTCGGCACTTGGCAGGAGCTTGAAAAACCCCCCACAATTGCGTTCTCGCATCGCTCAAACCCTCAACGTACTCAGCAGTAGGCCTCGGGATTTCGCTCGCTGCAGCCTTGTTGCAGGGATTTTTGAAGCGCCTGCAATTCGGGATACTGGAGCAAACTCTCACGTTGTTTCGTGCCTGCGTTTCGCGCTTCACGAACGACGCTCCTGAGGGAGCCGCATTATAGAAGTGGCCCAAAATCCTTGTCAATCAATGGAGGCTCCGGTAGAATCGGGCGGCTCATGCTCACCGGGTCCGCCAAAGTTGTGCAAACTCACCACGGCCTCACTTCCACGCTCGAGGATGTCGTTGAACGACGGGCGCAGGGGTCCGTCGCTGCGTTGTTCGACGTCGACAATACGCTCCTGCCGGGAGAGGCCAGCGAGGTACTATTCTTCGGATTTCTGTGGCGACGTGGTCGGGTGGGATGGGGCGAGTTGAGGCGGAGTGCGACCTGGCTGGCGGAGCACGTTCCCCCCTTCTCGCTGCACTCGCTCCGAGAACGAAAAGTGTATCTGACGGGCAAGCGCCCCGCGGACATTGAATCGTATGCGCGGGAATTCTGTCAGGCCAAGATGATCGGCAGGCTTTCCGTGCAGGGTCGCGCAAAGTTGGAGGCGCATCGACAGGCCGGTCACCAGCTGATTCTTGTGACGGGCGCGCCTGATTTTTTGATCGCGCCCCTTGCAGAGTTTTTAGGCGTGCCAACGGTCTTCGCGGCGAAGCCGGAGCAACGGGATTCCGTCTATACCGGTGCGTTGATTCCCCCGTTGCCCTATGGCCGTGGCAAGCGTGAACTGATCCTCGCCCACGCTCAGGGAATGGGCCTCGATCTGGCCGGCTCCTACGCCTATGGCGACAGCCCCGGCGATCGCGACATTCTTGAACTGGTCGGGCATCCCCTGGTGGTCAACCCGATCCGGGGCATGGCTCGCACGGCGCGCCGCCTCGGCTGGCCTGTCACAACGTGGAAGTAACGCCGTGAATCGTTCAACGTTAACCGATTCTGCGGTCATACACGATCCACAAGTTTCCGGCTTACGTTTTACGATTAACGTTTCACGGTTCACGTCTTGATTCATGCGCATCACCGAGATCTTCCATAGCATTCAAGGTGAGTCGAGCTACGCTGGACAGCCCTGTGTGTTTGTACGACTGACCGGATGCCCGCTCCGCTGCACCTGGTGCGATACCGACTATGCCTTTTATGGGGGGCACGAGTGCTCGATCGACGAGGTCCTGGCGAAGGTGCGCACTTATGGGTGCCGCCTCGTGGAGGTCACCGGAGGGGAACCGCTTGTCCAGACTGAGAGTCTCCCATTCATGACCAGACTGTGCGATGCCGGGTATACGGTCCTCCTTGAGACCAGCGGCGCCGTCGATATCACGCCGGTCGATCCGCGTGCGCATGTCATCATGGATGTGAAATGTCCGGGGAGCGGCATGACGGATCGGATGCACTGGCCGAATCTTTCTCAGCTGGCAGCCAAAGACGAGGCGAAGTTTGTCTTGGCCGACCGAGCCGACTACGACTGGGCCCGTGAGATTCTTGCCCAGTATGACGTAGCCAGCCGCTGCTCGGTGCTCTTCAGTCCGGTCTTCGGCTCGCTCGATATGCGTGAGCTGGCAGAGTGGATCCTGGCCGATAAGCTTCCGGTGCGGTTCCAGATGCAGTTGCATAAATATATATGGGCGCCCGACATGCGAGGGGTGTGAGTGATGTCATTGGTGGGAAAGCCTTCGTACCCATTGACCAGTGACGATTGACCAACGACAAGGAGTTTGGGAAATGAAGATCATGCAGGTTACGGTACAGGTAGGGCGATCGGAGGCCATAGCGACAGAGGTGCTGGTACTCACGCACTGTGAAGGAGAGGCATTGGCCAAACAGGATGCGGCCCTGCTCGATCGGGCCCTCGGGGGTGCGTTGAGCAAGCTGGTGCAATCCAAGGAATTCGAAGGCAAGGCCAACGAAGTATTGCTGTATCACACGCAAGGTACGGTGCCTGCGAAGCGGCTGGTGCTGGTCGGTATTGGCAAGAAGAACGAGGTGACGCTTGAGACGATCCGGCAAGCGCTGGGCTCAGCGGCGAAGCGCGTCCGTCAGGCGAAGGTCGGGTCCTTTTCGGTGGCGCTGCCAACCGTGACACCTGCCGGGATGTCATGGGTCGAGATGGCGCAAGCGATGGTTGAAGGGGCGATCTTGGGCAGTTATCAGTTCACCGTCTATCGGAGCGAGGCCGCCTCAGGGCACGATGTCACGGAGATGAAGATTCTCATCCCGAGGAAGGGTCAGTTTCGGCAGGTCACTGAAGGGGTCCGGCGCGGCGTCGCCACGGCAGAGGCCACCGTCTTTGTCCGCGACCTCTGTAATCATCCTTCCAACGTCCTGACCCCCACCAGGGTCGCCAACGAAGCGAAGACCGTCGCCAAGGCTGAAGGGATCACGATCAAGATTCTTGAGCAGAAGGAGATGGAACGTTTGGGGATGGGCGCGCTGCTTGGCGTGGCGCGCGGGAGCCAGGAGCCGCCCAAGTTCATCATCCTGGAATACAACGGCGCCAAGAAAAAGGACGGGCGTCCGGTCGTGCTGGTCGGGAAAACAATCACCTTCGATACGGGAGGGATCTCGCTGAAGCCTGCCGAAAATATGGAGCACATGAAGGCCGATATGACGGGGGGAGCCGAAGTCCTGGCTTCGATCAGAGCGGCGGCCAGACTCAAGCTCCCGCTGCGTCTCATCAGTATCCTGCCCGTGGCGGAAAACATGCCGGGTGGCCGGGCGATGAAGCCGGGCGATATTGTGACGACACTGTCGGGGAAGACCGTCGAAGTGCAGAACACGGATGCGGAAGGCCGGCTCATCCTGGCCGATGGCCTCGCCTATGCGATGCGCTATAAGCCGGCGGCCTTGATCGACATTGCGACGCTCACGGGGGCTTGCGTCGTGGCGCTCGGCCAATTTGCGATCGGGATGTTCGGGAGCGACCAGGCGCTCAAAGAACAGGTCAGAAAGTCGGGACAGAAGGCCGGCGAGCGTGTGTGGGAGATGCCCTTGTGGGAGGAGTATTTCGAACAGCTCAAGAGCGATGTCGCCGATATGCGCAACATCGGTGGCCGTGGCGGCGGCATGATCACCGCGGCGCTCTTTCTGAGCAAGTTCGTGGGGGACTGCCCGTGGGTGCATCTCGATATTGCCAGTACGGATTGGAGCGAGCGTGAACGGGCTTACATTCCGAAGGGTCCCACCGCGATTGGGACCAGGTTACTGGTGCAATACCTGATCGATCGAAGTCTCTAGCAGGAATGCTGAAAAAGTCCGCCAGCCTGTCGTGTTCATTTGGTCTGTCTGGTCTGTTCGGTCTGTCTCGTGTGTTTGGTTGAACCAGATAGACCAGACAGACCAAATGAACCAGATCAACTCTCACGCGTCTCGCCCGTCCCGCCGGTCTCGCTCGGCTATTTGGAACGACATCGCATGACCTCGCGCGAAAAGATCGGGCAGCTCTTCATGGTCGGGTTTCTGGGCACATCGGTGACGCCCGATCTGGCGTCGTTCATCAAAGAGTACAAGCCGGGCGGTGTTATTCTCTTCTCGCAAAATCTAGAATCCGTCGAGCAGATGGTCAACCTGACCAACAACCTGCAAGCCTGCAGCCCCCATTCGCCGCTGTTGATCTCGATCGATCAAGAAGGCGGGCGGGTCTCCCGTCTTCCGAAGGGCTTTACGATTTTTCCCTCCTGCGCTCTGTTGGGCCGGTGCAACTCAACCGAATTGGCCTACGCGACTGCGGCCACCATTGCCAGAGAGCTGAGGGCAGTGGGCGTGAACATGAATATGGCCCCCGTGCTCGACGTGAACAGCAATCCAGACAATCCGGTTATCGGCGACCGGGCGTTCGGCTCGACGCCGGATGTGGTCTGTGAACTGGGGTTGGCGACCGCGGCAGGGCTGCAAGACAACAAGGTCGTGGCCTGCGGCAAACATTTTCCCGGTCACGGCGATACGAATGCCGATTCCCACAAAGAACTTCCGGTGGTCGAGGCATCGCGTGAGCGATTGGAGGCCGTCGAGTTGCCCCCGTTCCGCCGTGCTGTCAAACAGGGTGTCGCATCGATGATGACCGCGCACGTGCTCTACCGGACCCTCGATCACGAATTGCCGGCCACGCTCTCGCCGACCATCATCAACAATTTCCTGCGCCAGGAGCTGCGATACGACGGAGTGGTGTTGACGGATGACATAGAAATGCACGCGATTATCGACCATTATGGTGTAGAGGATGCTTCGGTTCGTGCGGTGCTGGCGGGATGCGATATCTTGTTAATTTGTAAAGATCGGGATCGGGAAGTCGCCGCCTTCGGAGCCGTGGAGCAGGCGGTAGCGTCAGGCACGATTTCCATCGAGCGGTTAGACCTCTCGGCGGCTCGAATCGCCCGCCTGAAAGATCGGTTTGTGTCGCCCTATAAGCCGGTGACAGTCTCCGATGCGAAGCTCATTGCGGGATGCCGAACTCATCAGGCGTTGTTGCACATGATCGAACGGGTTCGGACGCGGTTATCGAACCCGAAGTATTCTTGAGCGCTTCCTTCCCCCTTGCAGGTTGTCGGCCGATTCCCCTACAGTGCGCTGCATGATCCGCACATTTCAAGGTATCAAACCCACCATTCCCACGTCCTGTTTTATCGAAGAGACCAGCGTCGTCATCGGCGATGTCGTGCTAGGCGAGCATTGCAGCGTCTGGTTCCATGCTGTCATTCGCGGGGACGTGCACTATATCAGGATCGGTGACCGGACTAACGTGCAGGATCTCTGTATGCTCCATGCCACCCACGATACCCATCCGCTGATCATCGGTAACGAGGTGACCATCGGCCACGCGGTGATACTCCACGGCTGCACGATTAAGGATCGTGTGCTGATCGGCATGGGCGCCATTGTGATGGATGGAGCCGTAATCGGAGAAGACTCCGTCGTGGGAGCCGGGGCCCTGATCACGGAGCAGACAATCGTCCCACCCAACAGCCTGATCCTTGGCTCACCCGCGAAGGTGAAACGATCCGTCACGGCTGAAGAGCTCGCGTGGATTAAGGAGTCGGCGGAGAACTACGTGAAGTACGCAGGCCAGTACTTGGCCAGCCCATCAAAAACCAAACCCGGCTTCCAAGTCTAGATTTCAGACGCCTCACGCAGGTCCCCTGTGCCTCCCTTGCAGATTTGAATAAAACAAATCGGGTCGCCCACTAGTGCCGTCGGATAGTAGCGTTTCCCAACCCGGTAGGGCACTCCATGCCGGTGGCACCATTCTGCAATCCATATGACTTCTTCTGTGGTGGTCGTGACGAATCCAGGCCTCGCGAGCTTTCCCATGCAATGTGCAACCAATGCGCGCACGATGCGACGCTCTGTATCAAACTTCAGAGGGTCGAGTGTGAGAGGATTGCCTCGTCCATAAGACAGAGGCGACAGATGCGGGAACCGCTCAGGATCATTCAACACGCTGGCTATCCAGAGATGATCGAATCGGCCCTTCGCGCTGGCCGCATCAGCCGCATGGAACGTGAGGGGAATCGAGTGGCAGGCACGGTTGAGAGCTGCGACTTCGGCTCTCCGGAGATTATAGGGTTCCACCGTCCGACCCAGCTCCATCGTTTCCATCATCAAAGCAGGAAGATCCGCCACCCCGGCACCGACGTAGAGACTGCGGCCGCCCCGTCCTAGTTTCCGCCTCAACCGCACGGCAACCCGACTCCCGAGACGGTTACAAAGCCCCCGCTTCGCTCGCCAGAACTCATCGCCGCCTTCATAACAGTAGACCGGTCCCAGTGCGCCATAGTCGAGACGGCCATAGACCTCCGTCACGAGACGACGGGTTGCGGGGGCCAGCTTCGTGCGACTTGTCTTCATGGTCGTACACCAGCGATCTGAATCGCGGTTGCGGTCACCGTCGCTTCCACGTTGGAGAGAAATTCGAGATTCAGTGTGTCTACGGTATCAGTCTCACGATGGTAATGCGGATTCCTGAAGTTCGCCGTATCGGTCAACACCACGGCTGGATAGCCTGCATCCCAGAACGAGGCATGGTCGCTGCGGCGGGTATGAGGCATGGCCTCCCCTCGGCCTGGCACCACCAAGGACAGGGGCTTGAGCTGCGCCGCATGCCGCTGGGCCGCCTGTTCAAGCTGGAGCACCAAAGACCGGGATGCCTCGTTGCCTACAATGGCGAGAAAGTCTCCCTGGGTCGGCACCGCAATGGGTATGTTGGGTAGAGCCTGCTGTGTGCCGGTCTCGCTCCTGGCGAACCCGACACATTCCAAAATAATCGCACCGGCCAATTCACGGCGTTCGACTTTCAAGCGGGATGCGAACGCCTGACTCCCTAGCCGATCCTGCTCCTCAAGACAGAATGCCACGAGCCAAACGGGTCGCGCGAGAGGTCGCGCGCTGAGGCGAGAAGCCACTTCGAGGAGGACCACGAGCCCACTTGCGTTATCATCCGCGCCCGGTGACCCGGAGACGGTGTCATAGTGGGCCCCGATCAGGAGTGGGGGCAACTCCTCTCCTTGTCGGGGCCGGTCCGGGCTCCTGATCGCCACCACATTGCGATAGACCTTGCCCCACGCACTCACGAGCTGGCCGCCGGTGGTCCACCCAGACTTGGCAAACTGCGTCGCCAGATAGTGCGCCGCCCTCCGAAACGCGCGAGGACTCGTCTCAGGATGCCGCTCGCCGACGAGGGCCTCAAGATGGCGGTTGATTCGAAGACGCTGGGTCACCACGAGAAGAGACTGATCGGATTAACCGATTAGGATGCGATTTCCGTCCCGATACCTTTATGCGTGAACACTTCGAGAAGAATGGCATGCGGAATTCGACCGTCGATGATATGGGCTTTGCCGACACCGCCACCGAGCGCATCCAAGCAGGCATGTACCTTGGGCAACATCCCTTCGCTGATCGTGCCCTTCTTCACCATCCGTTGCACATCTTTGCGTGAGACCGTCGAGAGATGGCGCCCATTCGCATCGCGAATGCCTTTCACATCGGTCATCATCACCAGCTTCTCCGCACCCAGAGCGGCGGCCATCGCCCCGGCCACCAGATCGGCGTTGATATTGTATGTATTCCCTTCCCGGTCGGTGCCGATCGGTGCGATGACGGGTATGTAATTATCCTGCTGAAGTTTCCGCACCAACGTGGGATCGATAGACTGGACCTCTCCGACCAAGCCAAAGTCCTCATCCCCCTCGCCATCATCGAGATCCTTCTCCAAACTTGCCGCCCAGGCTTTGGCCGTGAGCGGTCGAGAGAGCATGAGCCCGCCGTCCTTTCCACTCAAACCGACCGCAAGGCCGCCATGGCGATTCAAGAGATCGACGATTTCCATGTTGATCTTGCCGGCCAATACCATCTCCACGATTTCCATCGTGGCCTCATCTGTGACCCGCACCCCATGCCGAAATTTGGCTTCGATACCCACTCGCTGGAGCATCTTATCGATCAGGGGTCCCCCACCGTGCACAATGACCGGGTTGAGACCCACATATTTCAGGAGCACGACATCCTGGGCGAACCGCTCTTTCAACGGCGTATCAGTCATCGCATGACCACCATATTTGATGAGAATAGTTTTGCCCTTGAACGTGCGAATGTAGGGCAAAGCTTCGATCAGGACGTTTGCTTTCTTAATTAGTCTGTTCATATCCAGGCTCCTATGGCCAAAAAAAGCGCGGAAGGCAGGAAACACGGGACGAGCAAGTTCGCTTCTCCCACGTCTCGCAACTCTCGCCTGACACAGAGGATCGTCGGCAACCGTAGAATGATCACGGCTTCACGTCCTTCACGACAGAGACCCTGGTCGAGCGGCCGGCTCGCGGATGCGTCTTATCATAGATGGCCAGGAGCTGGTCCGTGGCCAGGTGCGTATACTTTTGCGTCGTGCTCAATGAAGCATGCCCAAGCATCTCTTGAATCGACCGCAGATCGGCCCCCTCATCGAGGAGATGGGTGGCAAAGGAGTGACGCAACGTATGGGGACTCACGGAGCCACCGGCAAGCCGATTCGAATAGCGGGCCACGATGCGAGCGACGCTCCGAGTCGTCAAACGCCCCCCTCGGCTGTTTCGAAAGACCGGTGAGGAGACGCGCTGCGCCTTCGTCGTCAGATCTCGAGAGTCCACCAGGCACCGCTGATCCAGATATGCCTGAATGGCCCGCAGGGCCACATCTCCAATCGGCACGATGCGCTCCTTCCGACCTTTTCCTCGCAGATGGACCAGCCCCTCGGACGTACGAAGATCTTCGAGGTTGATCCCCACAAGTTCACTCACGCGAGCCCCAGTCGAATAGAGCGTCTCCAGCAAGGCGCGGTCGCGGTGCGACCCTCCTGCCTGATCGGTAGGAAACTCCATCAGCGCTGCCGCGTCATCCTTGGTCAAGACACGCGGAAGATGTTTCGGCTGTTTCGGCGTCCTGATGGCCTCGGCAGGATTGAGACCCACCATGCCCTTTCGTTGCAGATAGCGATAGAAACTGCGGAGGGAGGCGAGCTTCCGGGCCATCGAGGTACTTTTCTCACGCTTGCGGTCCAACCAGTGAAGGTAGGCCCGAATGGAATCCGTCTTCACCGTAACAGGATCGAGTGTGGGCACGCCGGGGTGCTCCACCCTCATGAAGGCCTGGAACTGTCGGAGATCCGAAACATAGTTGCGCACTGTTTCATGCGACGCATGACGTTCCAGTTCAAGGAACGTCATGAACGCTCGAATTGTGTCATCCATGCCGTCAGGTCCTCAAGCGCCCGTTGTCCCGTGAGCCGTCGTTTGTGCTCCTTGTCTCTCGTCGGTGTGGCAAGGGGAGGGAAGAGCCCGAAATTCGTATTCATCGGCTGAAAGTGACGAGGGTCAGTGGTCGTGATGTACGACACAAGACAGCCATGCGCCGTGGTGGGCGGCGGCGTAACCAACGGCAACCCTGCTAGACCACGGGCAGCGTTGATTCCTGCCAACCCTCCCATCGCGGCGGAATCCGTATAGCCCTCGACGCCGACCAACTGTCCTGCAAAGAAGAGGGTGCCACGCGCCTTAAACTGAAGGGTCTCGCGCAGCAGTTGAGGAGAATTGATAAAGGTGTTGCGATGCAGGCTGCCGTAGCGCAGAAACTCCGCCTGCTCAAGACCGGGAATCATACGAAACACACGCTTCTGCTCCCCGTAGGTCAATTTAGTCTGGAATCCCACGAGGTTGTAACAGGAGCGATGAGCGTTTTCCGTCCGGAGCTGTACCACAGCATAGGCTCGCGCTCCACTCTTGGGATTCTCAAGGCCCACCGGCTTCAACGGACCGAACTGCATGGTGTGGCGGCCCCGTTCGGCCATCACTTCGATGGGGATACAACCTTCGAAGTAGGACGTCTTTTCAAATTCTTTAGGCTGGACTTTCTCCGCCGCGAGCAACGCGTCATAGAAGGCGTTGTAGACCGGCTCGTCCATCGGACAGTTGAGGTAGTCATCCCCACCCTTGTCGTAGCGGGACGCGAGAAATACGACATCCATATTGATGGAATCGGCATCCACGATTGGAGAGATTGCATCGTAAAAATACAAATGTTTTGTGTGGGTCAATTGCGCAATCGCCTGAGATAGTTTGTCGGATGTCAGCGGACCGGTTGCCAGAATGCAGAGACAGTCCGTTGGAATCTCGGTGATCTCCTCATGCAGAATGCGAATGTTCGGATGCCCTTCCAGCGCCTGGGTAATCTTGAGTGAAAACTTCTCGCGATCGACGGCCAGGGCCGATCCTGCCGGTACCCGTACCTCATCCGCCACTCGAATAATGAGCGAGTTGAGACGGCGCATTTCCTCTTTCAAGATGCCTGGGGCATTCAGCAGATCCGCGGAGCCGAGCGAATTCGAACAGACCAGCTCTGCCAAACCACCGGTCTTGTGCGCTTGCGTCATCTCTTTTGGGCGCATTTCATAGAGCGTCACTTTCGCTCCACGATTGGCCGCCTGCCACGCCGCTTCAGACCCGGCCAGACCACCCCCGATAATGACAATGTCGTCGCGCATGCGAGTGAAACTCCGCGAAGAAATCCTGAGAGCGGTGGCATTGTAGGAACCGCGTTTTGGGGATGTCAAGGCGACGTCGCTCTGCATGACGCATGGCGTCACGGTTGATCCGATTTATGACCCCGTGCTAGACTTCGCCTCGTGTAGGCGATTAGCTCAGGGGTAGAGCGCTTCCTTCACACGGAAGAGGCCACTGGTTCGATACCAGTATCGCCTACCATCCTTCTCCACCTCCCCCTTTTCCATCCCTACCCCCTGGCCTAAACTGGCGGTTTTCATGCTCTTGCCTGAACCGCTCCAATTCTGGACAGAATCCTGCCGGTCAGCTACACTTCAGTCTACGAGAGACCGACGACCCTGAACCGTACAAGACAAGTGAGGTCATCTATGCGGACTACAGCTCTTGCCGTGGGAATTCTCCTCCTGGCCACCGCAGTCGGTTGTGCCGGAAACCAGCAACAGCAGGACTCAGCCGATGCAGCTGGAGGCTATACTGCCCCAGCCAGCATTTACAGTGTGATGGACCCCACATCCTTGGTCTACACCGATGTAGCAGCCGGAGCAGCCCCTAGCGATAACCCCTGGCGCTGGACCGGTTTTCTCTTGCACCCTGTCGGGGTCGCGTTAGATTACGGCCTGAACAGACCGCTGTACAAGCTCACCAGCGGGGTGCCGTACCTTTTCGGGTACACGGCTGAGGATTCCATGCTGGATAGCCAACGGCGATAATTCTTCGTGCACATCGTTCTCAGATTCAACGCCCGCTGTCCTCACGAGAGCGGGCGTTGCCTTGTCTCCCCGTTGGCAAACCCTTTCACGTTTCGTGTATGCTCCCTTCGTGAGTCGGAACCCACGTGACACGCAAGCGCCTCGTGCTGTGCCCTTTCGACTGTGGGTGGGCTGCGGGCTAGGCCTGAGCCTCATGCTGAACGCCTGCGAAACTCCGGCTCCAAAACCGATCCTCCCGCCGTCTGAAAGCGATCTGGTCCTCCTGAAGTCCACGACCCTCTGCACTTCAAAGTCCGACTTCCTCAAGACACATCCTGCCTCTACCCTCAAACCACAAGACTGGGGCGCCGGACAAGAGTTGGTTCTCCCTGCCGACCGAAGCCCATCACATGGCGACGAGTCCTATTTTTTCGATGAAGATGGAATACTCGTCGGAACCGTTTTTACCTTTCCCTCTGGGCTCGACTTGAAGCCCTACCCAGTCCTCCGCCACACCTTAACGCGGCTGAAGCCAGCATTGGAATTCTATCTCAACGTGGCGAATCTGTCCTCAAAGACGAGCATGGATTCCAGCGCCCTGTACGAAACCGGCGACGAGAAAACGACGACACAGTATTTGGTTCTTGGCGCGCGCGAGGAGCCGGTGTTGCTCCAGGCTTCCGTGACGATCGACCCCTATGTACGGCTGTTCTCACCCTATCGACGCGAGTTTTTGGAACGGTTGCGCCATCCAAGGGGCCAGAAGCCAGGACGACAGCTGGACAGCCAAGGCGCAGAGGACAAGGAACCCTTCCTCTCTCTCCAGCAATTCGCGCGCGGCCAAACCGCGCAGCTCTCCTACTGCGGCACCCAGAACTACGATACCGCAGCCACTGCCTACCAGAAAGCGATCGCAAGCGGCTTTACGAATAAAGTGTGGTTGGCAGAAGCTCACCACAAGCTGGGTCTGGCATGGGTAGGGAAGGGACAGTACGAGCAGGCCAAGACGGAGATGCTTCAGTCGTTGGCCATCAGGCCCAACACTCCGGAAGTTCTGAACAACCTCGGCACGGTGTACCGCAAGCTGGGCGACAAGGCGAATGCGCTCGCCTCATTCGAAAAAGCCGTCACCCTCCGCCCCAACTATGCCATTGCCCGCTACAACTTGGCTGAGGCCTACGAGCCCACGAATCCTAAACGGGCCCTCTCGGAGTACGAGACCTATCTTGCGCTGGTCGAAGGTATCCCCGATGAAGCCAGTCGCATCGCCCTCGCCCAACAACGCGTCAAGTCGTTGAAACACTAGTAGGAAGTTTCACGAAAGCTCTTTGCCCTTCGGAGCATATTACCGGCGGGCTTTCTCTTCCTGTTCTTGGAGCGTCTTGCAGTTGATGCAGAGAGTGGTGACTGGGCGGGCTTTCAGTCGAGGATAGGGAATCTCTTCTTCGCAACGCTCACAGATGCCATAGGTGTTCTGGTCCATTCGCTCAAGCGCTTCGTCGATCTTCTTGATCAACCGTTGCTCGCGCTCACGGATCCGCATCGAAAAATTCTGCTCGGCCTCCGCAGACGCCTGATCGCTGACATCCGGGAACGCCTCCTGACCGTTTGGATTGGCGAGGCCCTCAACCACCTCCTCCAACATGGCCTTGCGCTGCCGCTCAAGGTCACGACGAATAGCCGCGTACTTTTTCCCCTGGGACGTTGTCTTGGCTCTGCGCTTGGCAGTGACAGATTGCGCCGCTGATGGAGTGGGCGAACTACGCTTGGCGGAAGGGCTTGCTTTCATACTGCAACCTGGCTGAGGAGTAAAACCTTCTGAAATGAGCGAAACTATAACAGGGGCCTGGAGGGGGGTCAATGGGCCGCGTGAGCCCTTCAATCTTACCTACCCGACCGGCTTTCGCTAGAGATCCCGACGGCCTTCGATCGACTTCAGCAACGTCACTTCGTCGGCATACTCGATATCCATCCCGACCGGAATGCCATAGGCGATACGCGAGACCCGGGCTCCGAGAGGTTTCAGTTGGTTCGTTAAATAGATGGCGGTTGCCTCGCCCTCGATCGTCGGACTTGTCGCGAGGATCACTTCCTCAATTCCCCCTAGCTTCACCCGATCGACCAACTCCTCGGCCCTGATATCGGACGGTCCGACCCCGTCCAACGGAGACAAGGCACCGAGTAATACATGATACAAGCCGCGGTAGGCTCCCGCCCGCTCGATGGCATAGGTCGTGCTTGGTTCTTCCACCACCAGGATTCTCGTCTGGTCCCGCTTCGGATCGAGACAATATTCGCAGAGTTCTCCCTCGGCAATGTTCCGGCATTGCCGGCAAAATGAGAGCCCGTCTTTGACGGCACGAATCGCCTCAGCCAGGCGAAGCGCGTCTTCGCGCTCGGCCTTCAAAACATGAAACGCCAATCGCTGCGCCGTTTTCTGGCCGATGCCTGGAAGACGGACTAACTCGCGCACCAACCGTGCGAGCAATCCTT
>DASQFV010000296.1:0-6727 GCA_035632975.1 Nitrospiraceae bacterium | reverse complement strand
GTCGAATTGAGTACCCCGCAGCAACCGGAGTTCAAGATTCCGATCCGCGATATTGTCTTTCACACGACGCTCTTAGTGCCGTCTCGTATCGAGGTGCAGGCGGAGTTCACGCTGTCCGCCGTGATCCTGCCCAAGCTCAATCAGGCGATGGGATATTAGCCTCTCGCTGGCAGGATGCTGAAAAAGTCCGCCAGCGGCGTTCTCGCATCGTTCAGACCCTCAACGTACCCCAGAGGGTACGCCTCGGGCCTTCACTCGCTGCGGCCTTGCTGGACGGTCTTTTTGAGCATCCTGCGGAAGTGTCCTCCTGGTGTGCCACACGTGCTGACCCTCGAAGTTCTCGAGTGCCACAATAGTTCTTCCGCGGCCTGCTAGAGCCGGTAGAGCTCGCCGTATTTCTTCTCTACATAGGACAAGAACGGTTCAGGGTCGAGGCTCTTGCCCGTCACTCGTTGGGCGAGATGATCCGGCGTGAACATTCGGCCCCAACGATGAATCTTCTGTCCGAGCCAACGTTGCAGCACCATCAGTTGTCCTGCTGCAATTTCATCCTCCAAATTCGGGATCTCCAGTTTGGCCTGTTCATAGAATTGAACGGAGTAGAGATTTCCGAGCGTGTACGTCGGAAAGTAGCCGAAGGCGCCTAACGACCAGTGCACGTCTTGCAGCACGCCTTCCGCATCGTTGGAGGAGACGATGCCCAGGTATTCCTCCATTTTCTGGTTCCAGATCCCCGGCAAGTCCTCCGGGCGCGTCCGCCCTTCGATGAGATCCTGCTCGATTTCGACCCGCAGCATGACGTGGAGATTGTAGGTGAGCTCATCGGCCTCGACCCGAATCAGCGACGGTTTCACGCGATTGATGGCCGCGTAGAATTGTTCCCCATCGAGGGCACGCAATTGATGATGAAAGGTTTGCTGAAGCATGGGGTAAAAGAAACGCCAGAATGATCGCGACCGGCCCACGCAGTTTTCCCACATGCGCGATTGGCTCTCATGAATGCCGAGCGAGACCGAATCGCCCAGCGGCGTGCCGAAGTAGCGGGGGTCGAGACCCTGGTCGTATAACCCATGGCCGCCTTCATGGATACAACTGAACAGGCAGGATTGGAGATCCTGTTCGTGCACACGAGTGGTGACGCGTACATCCGTGGGATGGAATGACGTCGTGAAGGGGTGCGCCGACAGGTCGAGGCGCCCCCGTTCGAAGTCGTACCCCATGGCGGTCAAGACCATCCGGCCGAACTCCAACTGGCGCGCCTGATCGAAGGTGTGAAATAAAATCGTATCGTCGATCTGAACCGAGCTCTGCTGAATTTTTTTGAGCAGCGGCAGGAGTCGCCCCTTGATCTGTGCGAACAACGGGCGCAATGCCGTGATGGTGGAGTCCGGCTCGTATACATCGAGTAAGGCATCGTATGGCGAGTCTCGGTAGCCGAGGTACTCGGCCTCTTCTCGCTTGAGCGACAGGACCGTACGGAGATTTGGGAGAAATTGCGAGAAGGCGTGATGTTCTTTTGCCTCGGCCCAAACTTGCTGCGCCAGCGAACATTCCCGGCTGAGCGTCATGACAAAATCGGAGGGAAGCTTCTTCGCGCGGCTATAGTCCCGCCACACTTCGCGGAGCAACGATCGAGAGGGCTCGTCCCAAGCATCCCCGGGGCTGTCACGAGTCTCACCGGTCTCTGGATCGACCCAGGTGGCGAGCAACCGTTCAATCTCCGGAGAGATGAGCTTTTGGTGTGCGATGCTCTGGAGCGTCGCAATCTGCTCGGCACGGGCCTCGCCCCCGCCGGCCGGCATGTAGGTTTCTTGATCCCACGAGAGGAGCGAGGCGGCGCTGTTAATGCGCTGGATCTCCAAGAGCCTGGTCGTCAAGGCTTCCACAGTCTTCAGGGTTTTCACAGTAGAGTGTCTCCTTCAGCCCGCATAATTCACGAAGGCTTCTACTACAACCACCGATACGCCGCTACGACAAGCCTGACGGCGGGCGGGCTCGCCGCTCAGTCGGTCAACATACTGTTTCAAGTATGCCTCCCTCCCTCACGGCTCCGCGCGCCCGTCTCGCGTGGCGTCTCGGCGGTTTCGTCACGAACCCTCGTGAATAATGCGGGCTAGGAACCGTCATGCTATGATCGCGCCGATCAGCATCCTGTCATGCAGTGTACGCAACGAACCATCCGTTTTCAAACCACTGGTCGCTCAGTGCGATGAATCGACTCGTATCCGCTGACATCGAGGCCTATGCCCAGGCCCACTCCATGCCGGAGTCGGACCTCTGTCGAGCCTTGCGGGATGAGACTCAGCGGAGAATGGAGTCCGCGCAGATGATCGTCGGGCCGCTGGAAGGGGCCTTTCTGAAGATGATGACGCAGCTGGTACAGGCAACCAGCGTGCTGGAGATCGGCATGTTCACCGGCTATAGTGCGCTCTGTTTTGCGGAAACGTTACCGGCGGGCGGGACGGTGCTTACGTGTGAGATCGATGAGGAGTCAGCCGCTCTCGCGCGCCAGTATTTCGCGCGGTCACCAATCGGTAAGAAGATCGAGGTCCGCATGGGGCCCGCGCTCGATACGATGCGGCACCTCAGGGGACCGTTCGATCTGATCTTCATCGACGCCGACAAAATCAACTATGTGAATTACTACCGGAGGGCGCTCGATCTTGTGTCACCGCGTGGACTGATTCTCATCGATAACGTCCTGTGGGACGGGGATGTGCTGAAACAACCGGCGCCGGATGAGAAGACGGCGGCCATTCAAGAACTGAATCGAGTGGTCGCAACTGATCCGCGCGTCACAGCGGTGCTCGTGACAGTCAGAGATGGGGTTTTGGTGATCAGGCCACAATCATGAAAGCAATTTGCTTGACGCCCGTCAACAAGGACTGTATCCACTGGATATGACACCTCAGACAAGCCGTCTGGCCTATGGTGCGATCATCGCTGCTGCTGTGCTCTGGGGCGGGTCGATCGTGGCCCAGAAGCTGGCCCTGAGTGGATTCTCAGCCGTTGAAGCCTCGGTCCTGCGGGATATCGGCGGGTTGGCGATCCTCCTGACCACGTGGTGGTGGCAGAATGGCACCTTGGCCAAGCTGACCAAGGCGGATGCGCGTATGCTGGGGCTGCTCGGGCTCGGCGTGTTGGGCAACCACCTGCTCATTCTCATGGGGCTCAATTATGTGAGCGGGGCTGTGGCTGGGGTGATCATCGGATCGAGTCCGGTGGTGACCGCGCTGCTCTCGGCGTTGTTGATCCACGATGTCCCGCTGCGCGCCGTGTGGGCGGGCGGGCTCCTGTCATTCGCGGGGGTGGGGTTGGTCTCTGTGGCAGGGTTTCAGGCCGCGGGCGATCAGCCGTTGCTCGGCAGCCTGCTGGTCTTTCTTGGCGTGGTGAGCTGGGCCCTCTACAGTATCGGCAGCCGGCAGCTCATGGAGCGCCACTCGGCCTTAACCGTCAATTGGACGACGCTGCTCGTCGCCACCATTCTCCAAATTCCCCTCTTGTGGACTGATCGCAAGATGCTGGATGCCGGACTCGGGTCCGTGACGCCGGCGGACTGGATGGCGCTGGGGTATCTGGTCCTGTTCGCCACGGCCATCGCGCAACAGGCTTGGCTGTTCGGCGTGAAGGGAATTGGGCCCTCGCGCGCTTCCGTCCTTGGCAATCTGACTCCTGTGGCCGCCGTCGTTCTGTCTGTGGTGATGTTGAAAGAGCCAGTGGGCATGAGTGAAATTCTCGGCATCGCGCTGATCCTGGCCGGAGTCTGGGTGGTGGATCGGCAAACATCCCGGCTCACAAGTTAGCAGGCTGCTGAAAAGGGAAGGAAAGGGTAGCCTGGTCATCCTCCTGCTCGCGGAACAGAGGAGGGGATGGAGCCTGATGATCTTCTGTGCTCGCGCAACGCACGGCCTCAGAAGGATGGATGGGGAGCAGCCAGTCCATCCTTTGTGCTCGCAGAACGCGCACGATAAAAGGGGTGGAATGACACCCGTGTTGATCCCTTGCTCCCGGAGCGCGCACGATCAGAATGTGCTCGCTCGACGGCCGCAGTGGGACCAACACGGGTGCCATTCCATGAGAGAGAAACGAGCAAGCTCGGGGGGATCATTTTGATAGATGAGTTCGCTCGATGCGCGCAGTGAAGGACAGTCTGGCTGCTCCCCTGAACGCAAAGTGGGGAAATCGGAAGGCCCTCGCCCGGGGTCATGGCACGTCCCGGAAAATCGATTGCGAGGCAATCGGAGGGTAGGGCGGGTGAAAAATATTTGCCAGTGGGTGGGCGGGTGAGATGTCTGGCATTTTTGAGCAGCCTGCTCCGATCGAGTCCGTCCCGCCTTTCCTGCCCTAAAAGGGAATAGCCTGGTTATCCTTCCCCTGTGCATCGCTTCCTCTCGCCTCGTTTCCTTGTTTGCAGTATGATACGGCCCAATTCCAAGATGAGGAGCCGCGCATGCTGGAGCAACGTATCGAAGAAGTGAACAAAGCGAATCACGCGTTCTATGCTGCGTTCGGCAACCTCGACATCGTCGAGATGGATAGGGTCTGGGCGCACCAAGAATACGTGACCTGCATCCATCCCGGCTGGACGTTGCGGTCGGGCTGGCCGCTCGTGCGCGACTCCTGGATCTTGATCTTCAATAATACATTTTCCATGACGTTCGAACTCACCGACGTGATGGTGCAGGTGGCTGGCGATATAGCCTGGGTCGTCTGCGTAGAAAACATCACTACCCATCAATCTGACGAACCGCAGCAGGCGAAGGTGTTAGCTACAAACCTCTTCGAGCGCATCGGGGATGAGTGGTTGATGATTCATCATCATGGATCGGCGGTTATGAGCTAGGCCTGAAATCAATGGCTTCCGATCGCTTTTCATCTCTGGTGCCAGCTTTTGGTGCCAAGTTTTCTCTGCGGCTGTATCTAACACAGGAGTGGCGGAGATCGTACACGCGAAAGTTTGGCAGATTCGCCCGGAACAGGATGCGATGAAAGACACGCCGCACATGGCGTTCCTTGTACAGCTGGCCTTGGTCACAGAACAACAGCTCCAGTTTCTTCATCGACGAACAAGATGAGGGTTGCGAACACATCACGGGCCCTTCATAGAAAAGCGATGCGGGAGTATCTGCTCGAAGTCCTAGAGGTTCACCTCAAAGAATTGGAGCGGAAGGGGATCACGTTGACATTACCAAAAGTGAAGTGACTGACGGGAACTGACCGGTCAGTCAGGAGTTGAATCGGAGGGCGATTTTGCCGAAGGGATAGTGGCATCGCACGTAACCGACTGATTCGAGAAGGAGACTCTCATGGACCTTCGCCGCCACCAGCGCTTTCCTGTGGATTTTCACAGTGTTTTCTCCGGTCCAACCCTCAGTGAATCTGTCGGGACGATGGTGAACCTGTCGGAGAGTGGCTGCTGCGTCCACACCGACAGTCAGGTCTATACTGGCATACAATTGGCCCTGCGTCTTCACGTGCCCGGGGAGGCGTCGCCGATTCACATCGAACGGGCGGCTGTGCGGTGGAGCCGTGAGCGCGAAGTAGGCGTGGGGTTCATCACCGTGGCTCCACGGCACCAGGAACGATTGGACCAACTCCTCGCACGACTGAAAGAGGAACAACAGGCTTGAGCACGGAGCCGATCAGAAGGCCGCAGCTGCCCTTCACCGAAAGACCCAGGGAGAGTACATCAAGGAGATGTGTGTGGATCATGTCCAGGAGCTAGAGGGGAAGGGGTTGCTGCCGAAGGGCAAGTGATCGAAGCGCAGCATGGCGATGACACAGAACTAGTGAGAACTGGGCGGGCCGCTCTCCCCACTGGAGCGATGATGGGACACATTGCTAAAATTGGTGAGTACATGACCGTGCCAGATTGTACGACGACAGGCACCGTAAAGGATATTAGGAGTGAAGCCGGCGAGGCGCTCGGCTCGGATCCCATGTCGATCTATGAGATTGAGACAGCAGGATGACTGCTTGGCTGGGAGACTATCTACTAAACTTGGGTTTTCCCTAGTATAGGCTGATCAGCGAATGCAGTAGGATGAAACCATGCTTTAGAACACGCGATGGAAAAACTGTAAAACCACAATGGAAACGTTGTGGAAGAACAGTGGAAGCATCGCGAATTCTGAAGCGAGAGGCTCGGTTCCGAAAGGCGCCGGGCCTTTATCTTTTTAGGATTTTTGACAGAGCTTGGATTCTAAACGGTGCATTCCCGTCGGACGATCGTTGACCACCTCATCAAGAGCGATAGAGGAAGGGCCTCCTCGCGAGCTCTACCCCCGTGTCGGAGAAGAGCGAATAGGAGCCGGAGATTGTGGTTTCCTCGTAGGGTGAGGGGATCGGGACCGCGTGGCTCTATGACGAACGCCACCACCTACTCAACGGAAGAGGCGGCGGATATCCATGGGGTCACGGTTGAGCAAAAGATTATCGATGGGCAAGACGCTCATTGAGCCATGCTGATGACAGGGGTGCTAGGTCGCACTCTCTCCATGAAATCGGTGAAACACCCCGGGCAGTATGTGTGCGTGAGGTCACAATCGGCCAGATTCAAGCCATGTGTCTTTACATACGTCCGCTTTGTGACCCAATGCTCTTGCCCCATGGCACTTCCGGTCTCCTCCCGAATAAGTCCACAGGCACTACAGATAGGAATCAACGCAGGCTTATCTGCAAGTGTGGGGCGTTGTCTAAGCAGCAGGGTTGTCATATACAGCCTCCC
>DASQFV010000295.1:0-6624 GCA_035632975.1 Nitrospiraceae bacterium | reverse complement strand
CCAATCCCACCGCTCCCAGTGAACACCCTCTGTCATCTCCCATTGACTGTCCCTCCTCCTCGATGAATGTGTGCCGCAATCGCGACAATCATAAGACTCCTCCTAATGAACGCTAACGACCGGGCGCATGCGCTTGCGGGCTCAGTCCTTTCAGGAGGCTGGCCAGGTCCTCTGCATGCTCTTCCTCCTGCGCAAGGATCCTCTCCAATACTTTACGAGTCGTGGGATCATCAGAGCCGACATAGGTGACCATTTCACGATAGCTGTCGATCGCGATCCGTTCGGCAATCAGGTCTTCTGTGATCATCTCCACCAAGGAATCCCCTTCGACATATTCCGAGTGGCTCCGGCTCAGAAGCCCTTCCGGGGACAGATTCGGCTCCCCTCCAAGTTGGACAATGCGTTCGGCCAATTGATCAGCATGGACTTGTTCCTCTGTGGCATGCTGGAGAAACTCGCCCTTCACGCTGAGAGAACTGATCCCGGTGGCCATGAAGTAATGGCGCTTATAGCGAAGGACGCACACGATTTCTGTGGCGAGGGCTTCATTCAGCAGCTTGATCACCGTCTCGGCTTTGGCCTTGTACCCCGCTGTCATGGCGCCGTCCTCAATCCCTTGTCGTGCCCGAGCCCGGAGCGTCTTCACATCAGTCAGACCGATGGCTTCTTTTACGATTCCTTCCTTTCGGGAAGTGCGAGGCGCTCTTGTTCCAGGTTGCACCGGCATTGATGTGGCTTCTTTCACAATTTCCTCCTGTCGGGGAGTGCCCCCCGTTTCTATTTGTCGAGCATGAGTCGCCAAAGGCTTTCCTGTCATCCTCGGGCGGCTTCCGCCAAAGCCGGCTCGCAGAGCTGCAGCCGGCTTTCCACTGATTTCCAATCGATATTGGAGAAGAATGCCTCGATGTAGGACGCTCTCTCTGCAGGCTTGTAATCAAGCAGATATGCGTGTTCCCACACATCCATGACGAGGATCGGAATGAATCCCGCCATATGCCCATGTTCATGAAGACTGATCCAATAGTTGGAAAGACGGCCACTCGCTGGGTTCAAGGAGCACACCGCCCAGCCGACCCCGCGGAGCATGCCCACGCTGGAAAAGTCCAATTTCCACATGTCATAGGTGCCGAAACTGTCTTCCGCAGCTTTCACAAAAGCAGAGCCTTGATCGGGCTTCTTGGCTCGGCCTTTGTGCAAATTCTCAAAATAATATTCGTGCAAGACCATCCCGTTGTATTCAAACCCTAAACGGCGTGTCAGTTCCGAATAGGCCGGCATTTCCTCATGATCAATCCGTCCATCTTTGAGCATCTCTCCAATCTGGGTCGTGAGCTGGTTCGCGGCCTTCACATATCCCTCATACAACTTTATATGCATCTCGAGCGTTCGGTCGGAAATCCCGTTCAGCCCATTTAACTCGAACGGCTTGACGTTGTAGGAACCTTCCATTTTCATATGCTATCTCCTGTGTGCTTTTGATTGTTCGGAACGTCTACCGCCATTTCTTTATGTTGTTCCCTCTGAGACCGGAATGTGTAAAACGGCATCTCCCTCATGACATTAGAGGACGCGTAGAAATGCCACCAGGTCCTGTTTCTCTTCAGTCGTCAACTGGGTCCCTAACACCATGTTGAAGAACTCCACGGTATCCTCTAACGTCAGCAACCTCCCATCGTGCAAGTACGGAGACGAATCCTTGATGCCGCGCAAGGGAAACGTCTTGATGGGGCCATCGGCGCTCGCCATGCGTCCATTGATCATCCGCGGCTTGTAAAAGCGCTCCACCTTCAGGTTGTGCATGGAATTGTCCGTATAATAGGGCGCCTGATGGCACCCAGCGCATGTCGCCTTGCCGAAGAACAGGTCCTGCCCACGCTGCTCAGACGCGGTGGATTTCTTGGGATTCAACTTGCCGTCAATGCCTAGCTTAGGTGCTGGGGGGAAGTCCAGGAGCTCCTGGAACTCTGCCATGAAGTGCACCTGGCTACCTCGTTCGAGAATGTTGGCCCCTTTTTTTGTCCCGATCACATGATCGCCGTCGAAGTAGGCACCGCGCTGCTCAAACTCCGTGAAATCCTCTACGCTCTTCAGCGCCCTCTGCGAACCGAACAACCGCTGGATGTACAAACCGCGCAACGTTGGGGTATCGATTCGATGACGGAACTCCTGCGGCCGGATGTCTCCGGCCAGATGGGTACTGGCGTTCGTGTGTCCGTTCGCATGGCACTCGAAGCAGGTGACGCCACGGCTTGGACGCACGGTACGACGGTCTTCCGTCTGGTTGAACTGCTGCTGCGGGAACGTCGTGACGAGCAGCCGCAAGCCCTCGAGCTGTTTCGGATTCAGAATCCCGTTGAAGAATTCATAATAGTTGTCGATGGTCACCAATTTTCCCTGGGACACGTCACCGAGATCGGGCCGTGTCGTCAGGTAGATGGGGGGTGGGAACTCAGGTAAAAAATGGGCCGGCAGGTCGAATTCCAGGTCGAAGCGAGTGAGATCACGGCCTTCCTGTTTCTGAATCTCCTCGATGTGGAACTTGGGGAACACCATCCCTCCTTCAGGGTGGTTGGGATGCGGAAGAGGAAAGAATCCAGCCGGAAATGAATCCTTCTCCCGGATCTCTTCGGGGCTCATGGCCTGAAGTTTTTCCCAGGTCATCCCCTGCGGAAGTGTGACTCGTACCCCTTCCTGGATGGGCTTACCGCGGGACATCGTGACATCTTTGGCCGGGCGGTTTGCGAGGTCGTACCGCTCCTTGAGCAAATCCATCTGCCGCTTCATGACCTCAGGCTTTGCGGCTTTCATGCGAGTGATGACTACGGCAATGTCCTCCTTGAGATCAACGGGAGCATAGCTCGTCCCTTTCTGTTGTAATTCTGGCGCGGCCTTGCCCGAAAAAGCCACCGGCGCCGTGATGAGCGTCACTCCGACAGCCAGCGCGGCGCAGAGTGTGATGAGATAGTGAGTCTTCATGATACCCCCTGCTCTATGCCTGTACTCGTTGAATCCGATCGTCGGTTGCGGGATGCGTCGCGAAGAAGCCTCCGGCCCCCGCACCTTCGACCTGCATCAGCCACGTCAGCGTGGTCGCCATGATCCGTTTGCCTTCGCGCCCGGTACGCTGTATGAGCTCGGCGCCATGGCGATCAGCCGCGTATTCCGCGTCTCGCCCGTAAGGCCGCGCGATCAGCAGATCCCCGGCGATCGGCACCAGCTCTGCGCCCGGCACACCGAACGCGTTGAGCAGGACGGCGGTAATATTCGTCCCGGTCCCGATGGTCTGCAACTTGGTCACGTGTCCGAGATCCTCATGCGCGACCTCATGCGCGAGGATGCCTGCGAGCTGCTCATCGTTCGCCTTCATAAGAAGTCCGGTCGTCACATAGAATTCGCCGCCACCCGCATTGGCGGCATTGATGTGGGAATCATCCATTATCCCGATGCGGACCTGATCCAGCGGGATCGGGTGATCCATCTTCTGCAGTAAGGGGATCATCAGCGTTCTCAGCCGCTCGGCTTGTCGTGGATCTAATTGTCGCCCCTGCGGGGCGGATTGCTTGCCGGCAGTCGGCGCCGGTGACCCGGGCGGCGCCTGCGAGGTGTGCATCTGACAACCTGACAGCAAAAGAACCAGGGCAAACGCAGAGGCGATGGGGCGCCATGAACAGAGCGGTTGGTTCAGAAGCATGGTCAGCGCTTAGCAATCGAATCCACATGAACGGTAGACGATGCACCCGTGTCCGCAATGATTCTATCCCCCACACGAATGTTATCGTTCCGAACGGTCGCGGAATTTGTTTGGAGACGCATGTCCCTTCCCGTGAAGTCCCTGACGACGTACGCGGTCTCGTCAGTCCAGACGACTTCCCCTTGGACGACATGAGGACTGTCGAGTCTGTACATGGTCGTTACGTACGGGGCGTCGGAAGGCATCGGATTTGTAAGCGCCACTACCTTGTCGCCTACCGTAATGTTTCGATCGAATCTGGTCGTGTTGTCCACCCGGAGACGCATGTCCTTGCCGCCTGACTCCCTGACGTGGTACCCGTCCCCGTCAATCCGCACCACTTCCCCTTGAAGGACGTTAGGATTGCCGAGTTTGTACATGCTGTACATCGCGGCCTCGGAAGGCGTCGTACTCGTCACCACCACCACCCTGTCTTGTGTTCGAATGTCCCGATCGAGTCTGGTCGTGTCGTCGACGTGGAGACGCACGTCCCTGCCGGAATTCTCTCTGACCACGTAATCGTTCCCGTCCTGCTGCTGGACAATACCTTCTATTGTTTGGAGGCGAGGCGAGGCGTTGGCCGAGGGCTGAGCCGACTTCCCTGTGCCGCGTGTGATTGAGGTAGCATAGGCACTTGAAGGCGGGCCATCGAATCGAGCCACTACGGTATCCCCGACCGCGATATTATCTCTCACGGTATTTCTGTCGGTAACGACGCGTATTTGTCGTCCGGATGGTTCCCTGATAACATAGGCGTTGCCTTCGTTCCGTACAACTTGACCCTCGATTACCGGCGTTTGGGATTGAAATACTGGTCTCATAGGCGTGGTCGTGGAGGAAGGGGGGCTGTCTGCCGCGCAACCCGTTAATCCGACAATCAACAGGGTGGCCAGTGCGAAGTGTGTCGTAGGTTGGTTCATGACATTGTTCCTTTTCCAAGAAGTTTTGTTGCCTATTCTCGACGCCTAATCTAGCAGCTATCTCCTTGGTGCTCTGGTCACAATTGCTCACAGTCTCTGACTGCTTGAACGGTGAAGCGGGTTCCGTAGCCACCGGGAGCGTCCGTTATTCACGTTTCCGATCTCAGCGTTGGCTGCCTGGCCCGGTGCCGCCGTCAACGCGTCTTTCCTTCGTGCCTTCCGGCTGAAACCGCTGCCGCCACTGATCTGCCCACTTCATGAGTTCCTCTTTCTTCACGCCGTAATGTTCCTGAACTACGGTGGCACAGTTCTCACCGTACCGTTCCTGGAGCTGGCCGAGAATCTTGTCGAAACTTCCTTCGATCTTCTGTAAGTCATCATTGGTAAACTTGCCCCACTGCTGTTTGAGGTCGCCTTTGACCTGCATCCATTTCCCCTTGAGTTGATCTGCATTCATGGTTTCCCCCTTCAGTGTGAGATGACGCTCTTCTCGGTGCTGCCCATTATGGCAGATGATCGACAGCGGTCTGGTCAGAATTGCTCAGTAGTAGGGGGGTACGCTTAAATACTTGAAAATCATGGACAGTTTTAGTGTGTTTTGATAGGGTGCCCCTCAATGACGCTCTGGCTTCCCCCCGCGGACCCGCTTCCTCCTCCGTGTACGGCGCTCCCTGGCATCGCCGCGGCGTCCCGCGCCCTCGTGTGTGTCTTGGTGGCCCTCCTGCTTCTGGTCTCCACGCCCGACAGGGCGTGGTCCTTGACCCCGGGCGATCTCTATCGCCAGGCCAAGGCGGCGACCGTGCTGATCGTGGGTATTAACGATGACTCCAGTGCGCTCTCCTTCGGCAGCGGGGTGTTCATCTCCGAGCAGGGCCTGGTGCTGACCAATGCCCACGTGGTGGAAGATTCCACCCGACTCTTTGTCTATATCCACAATCAAGCCATCGATTCCGGGGCCACGGTCCTTGCGCTCGACTCCGACCTCGATCTCGCCGCGCTCCGTGTCCACACGGACTCCCCGGTGCCGTTCCTGCCGTTGGCGGCGGAGAGTCCGGAGGAAGGCACGCCGGCGATTGCGGTCGGCTATCCGCGTGTCTCCGATATCTTGCACATGGGATTGACGCTGCATGCGTCGGTCATTCCGATGACGATTACCGGGGCCGCGATGGGACGATCCCGAACGGCGGGGGCGCCGATTCCCTTCCTGCAAACCGTGGGGATGCTGAACGCCGGGAGTAGCGGCGGACCGCTGATGGACAGCAAGACCGGGGAGCTCGCGGGGCTGGTCGTCCATACCGTGCCCTATTTGGAGCAGGTCAAGAATGCGGGCGGGGAGCGACTGGGGACGGTCATGATGCGGGCCGGGCTCAGTTATTCCATCCCCGTGTCTCGGCTGCGCGACTGGTTGCAGCAGAACCGCATTCCCGTTCCGGCGCAGCAGACACGTGAAGGTTCTCTCCCCCCCCTGGAGAAAGCACACCCCACGCGGGCCTTCCTCACGACCGCGCATCTCCTGCATCTGATGGCGACGGTTCTGCATCAGGATCGCGACCTCCTGGATCTCGCGATTCAACATTATGAATCGGCCCTGCAACTCGAACCGGCGCGGCCGGACGTGTTACGCAATCTCGGCCTCGCCTTCGCGGCGACGGGACAGACGGACCGGGCACGAGTGACGTATGAGCGGGCCTTCGCCCACACACCGAGCGATCCCGTGCTCTTAAAGAATATGGGCGAACTCCGCGCGCGCATGCGCGACCCCCAGGGGGCGGCGGAACTCTATCGCGCGGCCCTGCGACACGACGCCTGTTTGGTGAGCGCCTCCTTAGGGCTGGGAACGGTGCTCCAGGCACAAGGGCAAGTGGAGGACGCGCAGCAGGTCCTCCGGCGTGCGGCGGCCTGTCCGTCGTCGTCGACCGACGCGGCCTATCACGTGGGCCTCGCGTTGGAGCAACAGGGACTCAGGCGCGAGGC
>DASQFV010000294.1:0-3074 GCA_035632975.1 Nitrospiraceae bacterium | reverse complement strand
TGCTACCCAGTGCCGTTCGATGATCTCCGTCGCCTTTGCCCGCACGGCTGGATCTTCGTCCTCTACGGCTTCATACAGGGGCTCAAGCGGTGCTTTATTCTCCGGCTTACCCCAGTAGTTCAGCGCCTGAAGTCGTGCGCTGGCATCCGGGGAAGTGAGGCCCTTGGCGATCGTGTCTGGTACGTTGGGTATGACACGGATAGGCGTCTTGTCGTCTTCGTTATAGGAGTTATCGGCAGGGACGAACAGTTGACCGCTTCCCTGGATGTTGTTGCTCCCTCCTGTGAGGGTCCACTTCCCTGATACGGAGCCTGCCCCGTTTCCCGAAGCGAGGGATTTGGGACTAGCTGCGAGGGCTTGGGGGCTCGCCGTCGTGGTGAGTGGGCCGGTGCGTGGTGACGGACCTTGTTCAGCCCCGCTGCGTGGTGACAAATCCTGCTTAGAAAGTGGCGATCCGCCCACACTTGCACTCGACCCAAGATTCTGTGCCTTGTCAGGCGAAGCCGGTCCGCAGCCAGCCAGCCCCGCAAGGAGCATCAGGCTCAAGAGTACCGTCAGGTACGGTCGTGATAGACGGCTGACGATGTTGGAAAATGGCCCGAGAAGAACCGGTCGACCAGACATGATGATGGAGCGCGGTGACGGTGTCGAGTCATGAGTGAGTGCGGCGAAATGACCGCGCACTTCGAAGCAATTGGCTGATTGCATCGCGCCTCGATTCTAGATGTTCAATTGGGCTGAAAGCCCCGGTATCATTCCGTTGGACACAGAAGGGTAATCTTCGATAGAGCGGTTGTCAATGTCCATACTGCGAAATAAGTTTCTCGCATACCATACGTTGATGCTCCGACAGCCAAAACCTTGCCAGATTTAGTTCGCCGCTGTGATAAGTGTGATAAGGATGTCACCAGTGTTGTGCAAGACAAAGACCAAGATTACTGATCGTGAATTGAGCGGAGCAGCTATCTATAATGTTGATGCCTGCAGCGACATTTGAGGTCTACTTAAAGAATAAATGGAATAGAGAGAGCAGAAGTAGGAAATCTTATGAATCATTTCAGATTCAGATTGTATGCGAAATGATTCTATTTATTGTTCGATCAAATGCGGTGCAGATCACTTGAAACGATAGGGCAATCGCGACTGAGGTAGGGAGCAAGAAAAGCATGAGTATTGAGTTATTACGGGCTCATTTCCACTTCAGCCGCCTGCACTTCCCACCGGTCCGCCTGGTTCGGTCATGCGCCAGGGGTCGAGCAGTTCGGTGAGCCGCTTTTCCGGGAGGACTTTTTGTTCTTTGGCCGTCTGGCGCACGGTCTTGCCTGACTTGTAGGCATCCTTGGCAAGTTTCGCGGCGGCTTCGTAGCCGATCTCCGGAGCCAGGGCAGTACACATGGCCAGACTTTCCTCGATCAAGCTCCGGCAGCGCTCGTCGTTGGCTTTGATGCCGTCGATACACTTGACTGCGATGTTGGTTGAAGCTGTCGAGAGGAGTTCAATGGATTGTAATAGGTTGTAGGCCATCACCGGCAGCATGACGATCAGTTCGAAATTGGCCGCCTGCCCTCCCACTGTGACCGTCACATCGTTTCCGATCACCTGCGCGCAGACCATCGTCACCGATTCGGCAATCACCGGGTTTACTTTGCCTGGCATGATGGACGAACCTGGTTGTGTCTCCGGCAGATTGATCTCCCCAAACCCACAGCGCGGGCCGGAGCCGAGCCAGCGAATGTCGTTGGCGATCTTCATGAGGCTTACGGCGATGGTCTTCAACTCCCCGCTCGCTTCGACCAACGAATCCTGAGTAGACTGCGCTTCAAAGTGATTCTTCGCTTCTGTAAACGTGCAGCCGGTCTCTTTCGAGATGATGGCCAGCACTTTCGCTGAGAATTTCGGATGGCAGTTGAGGCCTGTGCCGACCGCTGTGCCGCCGAGCGCGACTTCGCTGAGCGCTTCTTGTGCGCGCCTGACTCGTTGAATGCCTAATTCAATCTGTCTCGCGTACCCGCCGAATTCCTGCCCCAGTCGCACAGGCGTCGCATCCTGCAAATGGGTGCGACCGATCTTGACGATCTTGTCGAACTCTTTGGCTTTTCGATCGAGGGCTTTGTATAGGCGCGTAAGTGCGGGCATGAGCTGCTGTTGCAGCATCTCTCCGGCGGCAATGTGAATCGCCGTGGGAATCACGTCGTTGCTGGATTGGCCCAGATTGACGTGATCGTTTGGATGCACCAGCTTGCTGCCTCGTGCTCCGCCGAGCAGCTCAGTCGCCCGGTTCGAGATGACCTCGTTGGTGTTCATGTTCGTCGAGGTGCCTGAGCCGGTTTGGAAAATGTCTACGGGAAATTCGGCGTCGAGCTTGCCCTCGACTACTTCGGTCGCTGCCTGGTTGATCGCATCCGCTGGTTTCTTGTCGAGCAGACCCAGCGACTGATTGACCGTCGCGGCAGCACGTTTGATCAAACCCATCGCCCGGATCATGGCGCGGGGGAACCGCAACGAGCTGATCGGGAAGTTCTCGATGGCACGTGCGGTTTGCACACCATAATAGGCCGTGGCCGGGACGGCCAGCTCGCCCATGGTATCGCGTTCTACTCTGGTGCCAGGTGATGACTGAGTCGCTGCCGCTGTGGGTATCTTCTTCATGCGTCCTACTCCGTTATAAGAGTCCAAAGATGTTGCGGGGGCCATGATAAACTCAGCTCCCCTACTTGCACAAGGGTATTGGTCGATGGACAGGTCGCATATCGTTGTTGACACGTTCGCTGGTGCGAAGGGAGAGGAGACTCCCCGGGCCTTCACGCATGTAGGAAACCGGCGGACAGTGACCGAGATTGTGACTCGCTGGTATACCGAGACCCACTGCTATTTCCGCCTTCAAGCTGACGACGGACATCGCTATGTGCTGCGGTACGATCTGGATCATCTAATCTGGGAACTCGTGATGGGCGAGACGACCGACGGCGGGACGTAGGGGCCAAAAAGAAGAGGCCCGCCGGAGCGGGCCTCTATTCAGACCGGATGTGGTGGTTGACGATTAGCCGACCGTGACTTCGATCGCTTTCGGCTTT
>DASQFV010000293.1:0-3313 GCA_035632975.1 Nitrospiraceae bacterium | reverse complement strand
ATCCGCCAGGCAGCCGAGCGATTGAGCACCCCGGTAACCCGTCAGCACGCAGCCCCCATCACGACAGACCCAATCGCCGACGCGAGACTCATCATCGCCCACCTCGGCAGCACCGACGGTGGCGCGTGAAACGCGAGGACCGGCTGGTCTCTCTTGTTTATTTGGTCTGTTTTGTTTGTTTGGTTGCACGAGACTAACCAGATGAACAAAACAGACCAGACCAGACGAACCAGATCAACCTGCCCCGCCTGCCTTGCGTGCTACAATAGTTTTTCTTCAGCCTGCTAAATCTCTCTTAAAGGGAATGGCCGAGGCTGCCCTCCACCATTTTTCTCGACCGCTAGAGACTTCTAAGATCCCTTCTGTAGGAAGGTCCACCTCACCTGCTTCAAAAACCTCTCCCTGAAATCGTAAGGAATGGGGTCGATTTCTCGAATGATTTGAACTATCCTTGGGTCAGTGTGATTATCTGAAGACGTCGAATAACACGCGTAGGCCTACCTGAATCGTATAGTTCCAGCCAGGGGCAAACTCCGTACCCGTCGGGGCTTGTGTTTCCAGTGAACCGTTTCGTAGGCCCCGAAAGACCAGGTCTATCTGGACCATGGGATTCTTGTACCAGCGAAAGCCGGTTTGAAAGGCGGGAAATTTTTCTTCATAAGAAAACGGATCACCGTTGAAAATTTCTCCCAAGAACCGGACCTCCCGTGTCACCGGCGTGATCACCTCGAAACCCGCAGCCCAATAGAGTTTACTCTGGAAAGTCGCCGGGCCTGCATCATACCGTGTTTTCGCGCCGAGATTGAGATGAATGGCCAGATTATTGTCATAGGGGTCAGTGTCGGCATCCGGTGTAAACAGAAACCAGCTGACATGAGCCATGGCGTACCCATCCCAATGCTGGCGATTGCCGCTGAGGGGAAATAACGAGGCCGCTGCAACGGAGAGAGAGGGAATTGCGCCGAGGGAACTGTGCAAGACATACTTCGGCTGAATCAGCAGGTCGAGCGGACGGGTTTGATTGTCCTGATAGGTGAAACCGAATCCGCCTGCAGTCAGTTCGAAGCGGTCGGTGATACCTAGGCCTTCCAATGTGCGCGCCTCGAAAGCTGGCTTGTCTCCCTTTACCATCGTTATGCCGCCGTACGTTTCAGTCACAACTTGTCCCCTATAGACAATCCGGGCATCATCCGTAACGAAGGGGCGAACGGCGAGCGCGTCTTCCGGACAGAAGTAGGCAGCGAAGGAAGCGAGAAGGACCAGCGCGCAGCGCACGGGTATCATCCTGTTTGGACGCGCTTGCATCACGAGTCTCCCGAGCCTTCTCACTCTGCAGGGAGGCCGCTATGACGCTCCCATCGTGAAACTATGAACTCCCACTTGCTTTATGCATCAGGCCTGTGTGAGTTCTAGTGAGCTGGAGTAGGGTGGTGAAAACGCTTTCCTAAACCGCTGGTCGGGCATCTAGGCCGCCAGAGCAACTCCTTGAATTTCAAAGCGGAGGAGAGAGCCAAACGACGGTTGGATCGCTTGCCCTCTACTGCGCGCATCGAGCGACCGTCTTCAATCAAAATGATCCCTCCAAGCTCGCTTGTTATCTCTTCAGGGATGGGGGCTGATTGATCTTCCACTGCGCGTGTCCAACGAGGGCCTTCGGAGGCCGCGCGTTGCGCGAGCACAGGAGACCAACAGGCTACCCTCTCCCTTCCTTACCAGCCCAAGACCCACCGATGCCCATTCTTTTCCAGCAGCGCATCCGCTTCGCTTGGTCCCCAGGTCCCAGCCGTATAGGAGTGAACGGATTTCTCGCCGGTCAAAAGTGGGTCATAGAGGCGCCAAGCCGTTTCGGTGAAATCCGCGCTGACGAAGAGAGTCTGATCGCCGATCATCACGTCGCGGAGCAGAGTCTCATAGGCTTCGGGGAGCTGGCCAAAGGCTTGTTCATAGTCGAACTGCAGCGCGCGGTCGCTCAATTGGAACGGCCTCCCCGGACTCTTCACAGAAAAACAGAGCGAGAACCCTTCGCTGGGCTGGAGCGTGATCAGCAGCTTGTTGGACGGAATGCTGCCTGGCTCGAGGGACCGAAACACTTGGGTGGGGGCCTCACGAAAGGTCACCGCAATCTGGGTCAGTTTACGCGGGAAGCGTTTGCCCGTCCTGAGATAGAAGGGCACACCCTTCCATCGCCAATTGTGAATCTCCGCTTTCAGAGCGACATACGTCTCCGTGGTCGAATCCTTCGGGACCCCATGTTCCTCGCAATAGCCATGAATCGTCTGGCCGGCGATCTGCCAGGACGTGTACTGGCCAAAGACAATATCCTGAGGCGTGATCGGCGCAATGGAATGGAGCACTTTGAGTTTTTCATTCTGGATCGCACCGGCATCGAAGGACGCCGGCACTTCCATCGCAACGACCGTCATGAGTTGGGTCAGATGGTTCTGGACCATATCGCGGAGCGCCCCGGCCTGCTGGTAGTAGGCCCCGCGATGCTCGACGCCGAGATCTTCGGCAACGGTAATCTGAATGTTCTCGATGGTGTCGCGATTCCAAAGCGATTCAAAAATCGGGTTCGCGAAGCGGAACGCCAGGAGATTCTGCACCGTCTCTTTGCCGAGGTAATGATCGATGCGGTAGATCTGGGATTCCTCGATATAGCGATGCAGGGTCGTGTTCAGTTGCCGGGCCGAGTGAAAATCGCGGCCAAAGGGCTTTTCGAACACGACGCGGACCCACCCCTGGCTCTTAAGCAGTCCCGCCTGGTGCAGCCGTTCCATCGCGATAGGCACGGTGGCCGGTGGCAAGGCAAGGTAGAACACCCGATTCTCCGGCATGTTGTGCGTGCGCTCCAACCGTCGGATATACCGGGCCAACGTCTCATAATCTTGTACTCCCCCTTCATGCAGGGTCTGGTAGTGAAGACACTCATCGCACCAAACGCGCAACTCTGTTTCATTGCGCCAGCCCGCTTGCTGTAGACCTTCGAAGGCCCAGAGCCGAAACCCCTCTTCGCCCATCTCGGGCAAGGAGGCGCCGACGATCAGCGTGTTGCGTGTTTCCAGAATTCCCTGGTCCCGCAAATGATAGAGTGCGGGCAGGAGCTTCCGACGCGTCAGATCGCCGGTCGCACCGATGATGACAAAGACGTGGGGCTCAACCTGATGTTCCGACATCCGTAGGGCCCTCCGTATGAACGGTCAACCGTCTCTTAGCAGGATGCTAAAAAAGTCACTCGTTGTCGTGATTCATACGCGCGACGACGGGACTGTTCGCACCGTCCCGTTCGGTTGATCAATCACCACCTGGGACGCTT
>DASQFV010000292.1:0-4733 GCA_035632975.1 Nitrospiraceae bacterium | reverse complement strand
ATTAACTGACTTACCTGACAGAGGTTGCAGCCATCGCGGTTTTCTTACGAGTTTATACGTTTCTATATGGAGCTTGATGCGACTGCTGCGCATTTATCTATGCTCACGTCACAACGGCGTCACAAGCAAATGAGCGCGCAGGCTGAATTTTCCTTCTGTAGCTCGACGAAGGCGGTGCTGAAGTCCTTCGAGGCATCTCGTGACGATATGAGTGAGCACATCACGGCTCAGGCACTTATTAGCCGTGGATGCGCAGGCTTGCATAGTCAACGGCTATGGCGCCGTAAGACAGGGAGAGTCCCTCGACTTCTGGTCGGGCAAACCGGTAACTCTGCTCGTGAAACAGAGGGAGAAGCAGTCGATCGCGCGCGATGATTTCTTCGATCTGCCTATAGATCGCGTGCCGCGCCGCCGGAGAGGTTTCTGATCGTCCCCGTGCTATCAGACGGTCCACTTCGGCTGAACCACACAGCTTTCCCAACAACCCCTCTTTAGTGGCCAGGATGTTAGCGAAGGTGTCGGCATCCGGATAATCAGCGCCCCAGCGCCCCAGCACCACGTCGACGGAACACTGGGACAACGCCTCCAACAATCCTTCCATGGTGTTGTTCACGGTGCGAATTGTTATCTGACGATCACTAGCAGAGCGCGAGATCTCCCGCGCAAGAGCCGCATATTCTCCAAAGAACACCGGGTTAACGGCGGCGGTCAATTCGATTTCCACGTTTGGCCGTTCGGTTGCCGATGTCGATACCAGAGGCATTCTTGGGGTGTATGCAGAGTCATGACCAAGCAGTCCAGGCGGAATGAGTCCATGCGCCGGGACGGCGAGCCGTCCCAGGGTCTGACGTACCACGCTCGCAACGTCGATAGACCGCGCCAGGCTGTGGCGCAGGCGTTTGTCTTTCAGTGGTCCGTGGTGACAGTTGAATGCCGCGTAGTAAGTCAGGAGATTGGGGATCTCGTGATAACCGGACGCAAACTCAGGCTCGCGGCGCAGAGCCTCTGCGTCCGCAGGCAACAGGTCCGACGCCAGCGAGAATCGACCGGCGCGGAACTGGGAGAGGATGTCCGCCGGGGCAACACCGAAGTTGAAGATGAGTCGTTCAATCCTGGGATAGCCACTGCGCCAGTAGGTTTTATTTCGTTCGAGTTCGAGGCGAACGCCTGGCTCAAACTTCACCACGCGAAAAGGGCCAGTCCCCACGCTGCCCTCTTGCCAGCTTCCCCCGAACTTGTCATTGCCCTCCGGAACGATGGCTGCTGCGTGATAAGAAATGAGTGCCGGGAAGAATGAGACCGGCTCATCGAGCTCGATCGTAAACTCGTCGGCCGAGTGAATACGAAAGCCTGCCAGGTCAGACTCCTCTCCGTTGAGAAGGGCCCTCGCGCCGCGAATGGACGAATAGAAGAAGCGGCCAGTGCTGTCGGGGTTCAGTAGTAGCCTCTCGAACGAATAGCGAACGTCGCGCGGTGTCAGTTTGCGTCCATCATGGAACCTGACATCATCTCTGAGGCGAAAACGATATCTCTTCCCCCCCTGCTCAGCCGTGAAATCAGTCGTTAGCCAGGGAACGATCCTCGCACCGCCGACGTCTCGAGTTAGCGTTTCAAAGATGCTCGGCAGCACCTCTGAATCTTCTACGGTGCCCGCCAGCGAAGGATCGATGTGGTGCAGCGTTCCGGTAATCGGGACCTCAATAGTCCCACCGCCGGCCCGTAAGGCGTCGGTCGCTTTGGCCACCGATTCTAATCTACTTACCTCGGCATAGTTCACATATGGCGCGCTACCACGAAGAGTAAGGCCGAGAACTTTTGAATTGGCAAGCCGATAATCGACGTCGTGAAACAATGGCAAAACCATTCCTGATTCCTGCAAAAAACTCTCGTACTTCCGATAAAGCGATGCTCTAACACCGGGACGGCTTTCGGTGCGCGCCTCTTCGAGAATCTGATCCCCGTCCGCAGAGGAGATGTAAGCGCGGTATTGACCCACCCGCGAATGGAAGAGACCATAGGTAAAATCGTCCGGGTCATCATAGTCTGCATTCCACCTACCGATGAAAACATCTATTCCGGTGCGGTTTTGGAAGGATTCGAGGTAGGAGGCCATCGAGGGAGTTGCGATCTCCACTTTCACGCCGAGCTCCGACCAGATTGAGAGCAGAGTTGTCAGGAGCGACTTATATCGATCCAGGAACAGAGGATGCGCGGCTGCCCGGAGGCTGATTGGCTCGTTGATACCGGCTGAACCCAGCATGGCGAGGGCCTCGTCGCGAGTGAGTGTTTGGCGTCGCCTGCCAGGATCATACCCAAGCATCCCCGGTGGGATCAGGCAGACGGCAGGCTGCGCAAAGCGCCCTAATGTTTGCCAAACCAGATCGTGGGTACGCAATACGCCTGAGAGCGCTAGACGAAGGTCTGGGTTCTGAGCGACTGAACCACTCGTAGAATTGAATATGAGGAAGTAAGTATTCTTGCGCGGAGACTCAACCAGGCCCCCACGAAAGCGCGCGTCGCGGAGAAACTCTTCAAGATCCTGGGGCGATAGATCACGTGCGAGGTCAATCGAGCCCGACCGCAACCCTGAAGCTATCTCTGAGGCGCTTAGCCCTGCGCGAAATTCGACCTCATCTAGAAACGCTGATGGGCCTTTCCAGTATCTTTCATTGCGCTCAAGCAATATGCGGTCAGCGCTGTACGAGGCGATTCGAAACGGACCCGTGCCAATGGGATTAGAATCGGTCTTTCCGTCGTCAGCGTTCAGGGTGATACCGGTCTTGTAATCTGTTAGCAGGGCGGGATAGATGGAAAGCGGGTCCGGCAGTTGTATTTCCAATTTGTAATCTGAATGGACCAGAATTCCAGGTAGCTCCTTATCATTGCTTTTAGCAAATCCCGCCGCACCGCGGATCGCAGCGAGACCCGGAGGCAGCTCACGAGCAACACGAATGCTCCGCTCGAACGAATGCTTCACAGCCTGAGCGGTCAGCGCCTGGCCATTCTGGAAGCGGACGTTTTCTCGCAAAGTAAAGAAGACTGAAGTGCCGTCGTCAGACACTTCCCATTTCTCACAGAGAGCCGGAATCAAGTTGCCTTCCAGATCTGTAACCAAGAGAGTCTCAAATACGTTCGCCAAAATCTCCTGCTCTTCCACCAGTTCCATATTGACGGGATTGATATCGCCGAGCGGAGTGGCCAGCGCCACGACCAGTCTGCCCCCTTTGGGTATCTCTTCCTGGAGTTCGGTTTCCTTTGGTGCCGGAGCCAGCGAAACAGCCTCTTCCAGGTAGTCGTTGGCTTTCTCATATTCTCCACGCAAATTAGAGAGCGTGGCGGCCAAAGACAGCACATGCCTGAGGCTATCCTTATCTCCCGCGGTGCGCGCCGCTTCCATTACCTGTTGGACCAACCGGGTTGTCTCCTCGACCTTTCTGGCCTGCCAGGCTGTCTCTGCTGCAAGCAGGAGGGCGGTCACGGCCCGCGCCTGGTGGCTCTCGCGTTCGAGGATCCGTCCAGCCGCTTCCGCCTCTTTTAATGCAGCATCGACATCTCCAGCCATTCGGTGTGCCTGGGCCAACAGCATTCGCGCGTCTCCCTCCAGCGCAGGGTCTCCTTCCCATTCTTCATCGAGAAACTCGAGTACTGTCCTGGCGGCGCGCGCTGCCTCCTCGGGGCTGAAAGCATCGAGCGCGGTCTTAGCCATGCGCAAGCCATACTCAACAGTCTTGTCGGGAACGTCGCCCTGGGAGAAGTGGTGGACCAGTTGTGGGTAAACTCGCTCAAGTCTTCCGCCGTGACGCAGCTCGACCTCCTCAGCATATTTACGATGCAACGATCTTCGTTTGCGCCGCGAAATTGCGGCGTATAGCACGTCACGAACGACACCACTTGAGAAAGCTAAGCGATCACCACGCGACTCCCGCTCTTCCTCGAGGATTCCCTCTTCTACAAGACGGTCAATCGCGTCCTCAACATCCTTGCCCCCGGCCAGCGCCTCCAGGTCGCGAAAGTCAAAAGCTTTTCCAATAACTGAAGCAATCGAAAGAATCTCACGCAGTTCCTCAGGCAGGCGCTCGATGCGTTTTTCAACTGCCTGTTGAATTGTGGCCGGCAAATCACCGGTTGAGAGATCAGTAGCCGCACCCAGACTCCAGGCTCCTGTCTGGTCCTTTGAGATGCCGCCGGAATCAAGCAGTGAACGGACTAGTTCTTTTGTGAAGAATGGGTTGCCCTCGGTTCCCTCGTAGAGTTTCTCCACGAGGCTGTCGGCCAGTTTAGGCCCGCCAATGAGTGTTTCGAGAAATAGTCGATGTTCTGCCGGCGAGAACGGTTCGAGCGCGATTGCCGAAAAACGGCGGTCACCGCGAAAACTATCAAGCATGCGGAGCAGGGGATGGGAGCGGTCTACTTCGCTTAGGCGGTAGGTACCCACGATCAGTGTAGGTGTCGGTCCTAATCGTCGAACAATGTATTGCAATGCCTCGATGGATATCTCTGCGGCATGTAGATCTTCGAGGAAAAGGATCAGCGGCTTTCCCGCTGCCAGGCGTGTGAGTGTTCGCGCCAGCAGTTCAAAGACCTGGGTGCGGTTTTCGGGTCCCTGTGATCCGCCAATCTGCGCCAACTTTGAATCGCCGGTCGCGGAGGCGCGAATCTCACTGATCTCTGTAAGCATGGGAAACAGCGAAACGAGATCAGGGGCAACGTCTGAAAGCTCTATCAGGTTGTCA
>DASQFV010000291.1:0-5374 GCA_035632975.1 Nitrospiraceae bacterium | reverse complement strand
CTATGGGGCTGCCGTGGTGGTGATGGCCTTCGATGAGCGCGGCCAGGCCGATACGTATGAGCGCAAGATTGAGGTTTGTGAGCGGGCCTATCGCCTCCTCACGGAGCGCATCGGCTTCCCAGCCCAGGACATCATCTTCGACCCGAACATCCTTACGGTGGCGACCGGCATCGAGGAACACAATAATTACGCGGTGAACTTTCTCGACGCTACGCGCTGGATCAAACAGCATCTTTCGCTGGCGAAAGTCAGCGGCGGCGTCAGCAACATTTCCTTCTCGTTTCGCGGCAACAACCGCGTGCGCGAGGCGATGCACGCGGCATTCCTCTATCACGCCGTCAAGGCCGGTCTGGACATGGGAATTGTGAACGCCGGGCAGTTGGCGGTGTACGAGGAGATTCCCAAGGATCTTCTGGAGCTGGTCGAAGATGTGCTGCTGAACCGCCGGCCGGATGCGACCGAACGATTGGTGACCTTTGCCGAGACCGTCAAGCAACAGGGCAAAGTGGCGGTGAAAGACGATGAGTGGCGCTCGGGCACCGTCGAGGAGCGCCTCTCCCATGCACTGGTGAAAGGCGTGACCGACTACATCGAGCAGGACATCGAGGAGGCTCGGCAGAAGTATGCCAAGCCGCTGCATGTGATCGAGGGGCCGTTGATGGCCGGAATGAACATCGTGGGGGACCTGTTCGGGTCCGGCAAGATGTTTTTGCCTCAAGTGGTCAAGAGCGCTAGGGTCATGAAGAAAGCCGTGGCCTACCTCATGCCATTCATGGAGGCCGCGAAGCAACAATCAGGTGCATCGAGTTCGAATGGGAAGATCCTTCTCGCCACGGTCAAGGGCGATGTGCACGACATTGGGAAGAACATCGTCGGAGTTGTCTTGGGATGTAATAACTACGAGGTGATCGATCTTGGGGTGATGGTGCCCTGTGAAAAGATCTTGGCGGCTGCACGCGAGCATGGGGTACAAATCATAGGGCTGAGCGGACTCATTACCCCATCGCTCGATGAAATGGTGCACGTGGGACGCGAGCTGACGCGCGAGGGTTTTGACCTGCCGTTACTGATCGGCGGTGCCACCACGAGCAAAGCCCATACGGCCGTTAAGATCGCCCCGGGCTATAACCATTCCGTGGTGCATGTGCTGGACGCCTCCAGAGCGGTGGGCGTCGTCGGTAGTCTGGTGAATGCCGACTTGCGGGCTGACTTCGCCAAGAAGGTTCGCGCCGACTATGATCAGATCCGTCAGACCCATCAGGACCGGGGAGCCAAGTCCCTCTGGACGTTGGCGCAGGCGCGGGCCAATCGATTCCAATCCAATTGGGCTGAGGTCAACATACCCATACCGGCCTTCACGGGGGTGAAGGTGGTGCCACAGCAGCCGTTGGATCAGCTGATTCCCTATATCGATTGGTCGCCGTTCTTTCACACGTGGGAATTGCGCGGACGCTACCCGACCATTCTGGAAGATCCTGTTGTGGGCTCGAGGGCCAAGGAGTTGTACGACGATGCGTTGACCTTGCTCCGCAAGATTGTGGATCAACGGTTATTCACCGCCAATGGGGTGTATGGGTTTTTCCACGCCAACAGCTTGGGCGACGATATCGCGATCTACGCCGATGGCCGTCGCACGGCGGTCTTGGCGACATTCCACACCTTGCGCCAGCAATCGGAGAAGCCGCAAGGGCAGTGCAGTTTTGCGCTGGCGGATTTTGTCGCACCGGAGGAGTCCAGCCGCGTGGATTATGTCGGAGCCTTTGCCGTGACAACGGGAGTCGGAGTGGATGTTTTATGTCGAGAGTTCGAGCGCGACCACGATGACTACAATTCCATCATGGCCAAAGCGTTAGCAGACCGTTTGGCCGAAGCCTTTGCTGAGTGGCTCCATGCGCGCGCGCGGCAGGAGTGGGGATATGGCAAGGAGGAGCGTCTGACGACGGAGGACCTGATTCGCGAACGCTATCGTGGGATTCGTCCCGCGCCGGGCTACCCAGCCTGTCCAGACCACACAGAGAAACGGTTGATCTTCGATCTCTTGTCCGTAGAACAGCACGCAGGAATCACCCTGACTGAAAGCTTCGCGATGTGGCCTGCTGCCTCGGTCAGCGGGCTCTATTTCGCTCATCCGGAGGCCAAGTATTTTGCCGTGGGGAAGATCGGAAAAGACCAGGTGCTCGACTATCACACGCGAAAAGGGATGCCCCTTTCAGCCCTGGAGCGATGGTTGGGGCCGAACCTGAACTATGAACCCACTGGAGGATAAGGGCCGTCCTCGTCGTTCGTGAAATGTGAAGCGTGAAACGTACGAATCCGGAATCGAACGACGTTTCACGGGTTGCGAGAACGCCGCAGGGGAAAAGGCGCGTCTCGGCGCACCGGGGTCGGGGGGGGAAGCGCGACTTTTTGAGCATCCTGCTAGGAGACTTCTGCCAATACGGTGTGTTGGACGGGCCTCCCGATCGCCGCCGTCAGTGCCGACTTCACCCACCGATATCGTTCTTCTGCCCAGCGATTCACGTCCTCTGAATCAGTAAAGACCAGCTCCCAGGCTTTGGCGGCGTCCAGCATCAGCAACTGGTGCGGGTGATTATTGCCGGATACATAGACGACGAGCACGGCGGATTTGCCGGTGAGGCTGATATCCGTAAACACGTGCAGCATGGCCCCATCCGGCAGGGTGATGTCGCGAGATGCGGCCTCAACGAGGGGATGGTACAGTCGCTGAAGAAATTGGGACGTCACCTCGTAGGCGTTGGTCGTACTTAAGAGGCGGGGATTTGGTTTTTCTCCAAACAGATTCTCGGTTAAATAGGTCGCAGCCTCCCAGGTCGGCATGACTCCGGATGTGACCAAGGATTCGCACAGATAGGCGATCCAATTGCGTGTGGCCCGCTGCTTTCGGGCCGGCGTTGCCTTCTTTGCCATGATCGGCAATCCTTTCTCGAGCGTGGACCTGAGAATCCGTGCGTGAGTCTGTACGTGACGAGATGAGGAAAGTATATCGGCGGGTGGAAAGCCGGTCAACGAAATGACGAAAAGGTTCCTAGGCCTCGCGAATCATTCTGCGCAACGATTGGTCGGCATACTGTTCATGGATGTGTTTGATGTCGTTCATCGAGGCGAGGAAGACGTCGAGGAGCTCTGGGTCGAAGTGTTCCCCACGATGTTTGGTCATGAGATCGACGGCGTGATCGAGGGAGAAGGCGGGCTTGTAGACCCGTTGTGTGGTGAGGGCATCGAAGGCATCGGCGATCGCGGCGATCCGTCCTTCCACGGGAATCGCTTCGCCTTTCAACTTGCGCGGATATCCGTTGCCATCCCAACGTTCATGGTGGGTCCAGGCGATTGATGCTGCGACTTTGAGGATCTCCGCATCCGATCCGCTGAGGATACGGTAGCCGATCTCTGCATGTTGAGAAATGACGTTGAATTCTTCCGGCGTGAACTTGCCGGGCTTGAGGAGTACATGATCCGGCGTGCCGATTTTTCCGATGTCGTGCATCGGACTGGCCGTGCGGATCAAATCACACCGTTCAGAGGACAGCCCATACTTCCTCGCGAGCAATTCACAGTAGTGGCTCATGCGCTGAATATGCTGTGCCGTGGCACTGTCCCGGTATTCGGCGGCGATGGCGAGTCGTTGAATCGTTTCCTCCCGTGAGAGACGCAGCTCCCTTTCGCTTCGCTCTAGCCAGTCAAGCGCTTGCTGGAGAGCCATCGTTCTGGTTCTGACGATATCTTCCAGGTTCTCTCGGTGCAGGTGATTTTCAAGTTCAAGCCGGCGGCGGCGGAGCGCATTGGCCACATCGATCATGACTTCATTAGACTCGAACGGCTTGACGATGTATCCAAAGGCGCCCATGTCCAGCGCAGCGTTCGCCAGCACCGAGCTGTCGAGACCGGTCACCATGATGACGGCGATGTGGGGGTGCTTACTTAGGATATCGCGGACTAGATCCATACCCGACTCACCGGGCATATTCACATCGCACAACATCAACGCAAAGGGTTGTTCATCCAGCCGTGTCCGTGCCTCACGCGCATCGGACGCGAGGACCGTCTCATACCCATGGGTTTGAAGCATGTATCCCAGCAGCCGACGGATCGGTTCTTCGTCGTCGATGATCAGAACGCGCTTGAGTTCAAGGAGGACTCGCTGGGCAGATCGGTCAAGAAGCAACGTCATAATTTGTGAGTCTACCGTCTATGAAGAAGAGAACTGTAAAGGTATCTGCACCTTTTGTGCCAATATATTGTGAAAAGCTGCACGTTGCGGGCCACTCACAAGATGACTTCTTCTTAGCCGAGAATTAGTGGGGTGCCGCTCTGTGACGGTAATTTCATGGGTGGCAGTCGCACCATTGCTTGAGGCCCCAGTGGGACATGCCTCTGGAGTGAGCACACACCTGTACAGATTTAGCCGTTCGCGCCGCGTACTTTTGTACATATTGATCGGCGGGAATAATCCAAGGCACGCGTTATTTTCTGCAGCTTCCAAGAGCTGACTGTGGCACGAGGCCAGCTTCATTGCGCTTTCGCAGGGCCTTCACTATAATCCCGGGCATCATGAACAGGAGTCAGCAATGAGTAGTGCAGCGGGACTATTGCGTGTCGATGGGCGACGAAAAGATCAGCTTCGTCCGGTGAAGGTGACGCGGAACTTCATTAAGCATGCCGAAGGGTCTGTCCTGATCGAAATGGGCGACACCAAAGTGATTTGTGCGGCTTCGATTGAGGAGAAAGTGCCTCCCTTTCTAAAGGGGAAAGGGCAAGGATGGGTGACGGCAGAGTACTCGATGCTCCCCCGTTCGACCCACGAGCGATCCCCGCGTGAAGCCGTCAAAGGGAAGCAGGGTGGCAGGACGTTGGAGATTCAACGTCTTGTAGGGCGAGCCCTCCGTGCGGTGACAGATATGGGCCAGATGGGAGAGCGGTCGATCTGGCTCGACTGCGATGTTATCCAGGCCGATGGAGGGACCAGAACGGCTTCTATTACAGGAGCGTTCATCGCCCTAGCCGACGCATTTACAGTCCTCACGAAGCGAGGCCTGATCAAGAAACGCCCTTTGACGGACTACCTTGCTGCCATTAGTGTAGGAAAAGTGGGTGGGGAAATCCTCGTTGACCTCGCTTATATAGAAGACTCAATGGCCGATGTCGACATGAATGTGGTCATGACTGGACAAGGGCGCTATGTCGAAGTCCAGGGCACAGCGGAGCGGACCCCCTTTGCCAAACAGGAAATGGATGAGTTCATGGCGATGGGATGGAGCGGGATTCAGACCCTCACAGCGCTGCAGAAGGATCTGATCGGGGAGTTGGAGTAGGGGAGAGACGATGATTCGTGAATTGGTGCTCGCGACTCGCAATC
>DASQFV010000290.1:0-14496 GCA_035632975.1 Nitrospiraceae bacterium | reverse complement strand
AGAACTCGCACCCTGTGCGCGGAGGTGCCTCATGGCCGAGTCAATCAGAGAAACGATGGTGCAGTATCCGAGCGGGAACGTGACCGTTCGCGCCTATGTGGCTGCGCCACAGACGAGGGAGAAGCGCCCGGCCATCATTGTGGTTCAGGAATGGTTTGGGCTGTCCGACCATATCAAGGACATTGCGAAGCGCTATGCGGCAGAGGGGTATGTGGCCATTGCGCCGGATCTCTACTCCCGTGTGGGCAATGCTCTAACAACGGACCCGGGTGAAGCAGGCAAGTTGATGAATACACTCAAACAGGACGAAGGTCTGGCGGACTTGAATGCGACAGTGGCGTACCTCAAGACTGTCCCGGAAGTAGACGCGAAGCGAATCGGCGTCACCGGATTCTGCATGGGTGGGTCCTATGCCTTGATGCTGCCCTGCGTCAACGCCGACATCAAAGCAGCCGCGCCATTTTATGGACAGGTACCCAATCCTGACACCCCACTCCAGAAGCTCGCAGGCCCGGTTCTCTATATCTATGGCGAAGACGATGGTTGGATTACCAAGGCGGACGTGCAGCGGCTTGCGGCGGCGCTGAAGAAGTACAATAAGCCCGGAGAGATTAAGACCTATCCCGGCGCCCCTCATGCCTTCTTTCGCGACAGCGATCCGAGCGTATATCGTCCAGAGGCGTCCAAAGACGCGTGGGCGCGTGCCACAGCATTTTTCAAACAGCATCTCAGACCGTAAAATGAGCCACAAATACCATGCCGCTTGATGCAGACCATGGAAAGACCATGCTCCAGCTGATCACGTCGCGTTACGACGACCGGCATTGGCGCAAGAAGATCGAGAAGACGCTCAGTCTGCCGCAATCCGGTGTGGGGGATCCTGCGCAGCAGCAGATATTCATGTATCTGAAGATCGGACTCAAGGCGTACAAATCCCGTCGGGCCGACCCTGATTCCTGGATAGTGGGAGGATATGCCACGAAAGAAATCGTCGAACGAGCGAAGTTCCAGGCCCAGCTGGTCGGTCCTGGCATCACGAAGGATGATGTTGCGTTCCTTGGCAGCGATCCTGGGAAAGAGATCGACGAAGCCTGGTGGGACGAGATGCTTGTGTCCTGGTTCGATGCCCCGGAAGAAGAAAAGCCTGCCGAGGGCGAACGCGGCGAGGCGGTGGATTCAGACTCCTCGTCCACGATGAAGGCAAAATCCTAGGAGCAGTTCGGAGCGACACCCGTGCTGCTTCCGCTCTTGCCAGAGGGGAGACGACGCTCGGGACGATGCGTGCCGCCGCAAGACCTCCTGAATCACCCAACTACGCCGTGCCTGCTCGAAGCCTGTAAACTCGCCGAGCCTCAACACTACAGGATGGGACGCCCGCTGCTGCTTCCGCTCTTGCCAGCGCCCTGCTGTCTCGCCCTCACGCTCAGTCACGCTTGGCCCAGAAACTAGCTCCGTTCCGACCGATGGTTGAACGGAGCGTCGAACAGTCTGTGCCACCCGCTGGGAGCGGGCCGGGTGACTTCACTACGGCGAGACTCAGTATGGCGCTAATGCACGCGTCAGCAGCAGCGGGCGTCGTTGAGGGAAGAGAGATAGTACGCAGGAAGAATTTGTTGAGGTAGATGCGATGCCGAGGCTCAACCGCACCCACACATCCCGGATCGACCGTTTTGGGTTTGTTGAGCAGAACCGTTCGAAAATTCCCTCGCAGACCCGGTCAGTTTCAGTTTTCATTCTCAGCGGAGCCTCTACGGGTCCCCGTTCCTCCCGCTCTGAGCTTCGGCATCACGCGGCGATTTGAGGGTCAATTTTAGGTACCAGATTGAGGACGATAAACGGAGACATTCAACTTTTTCGAGCTTAGCGGGTCCACTCTGGATGAGTGACTCGACCGAGCCTCGGATGGAAGGGATGGGCACGGAGGCTTTCGCCATGGCGCCATATGCCAGTGATTGCCAAACCAGGTGCCGTGGCGCCGTTCTTCGGTCCGTAAGGCGCACAGCCAACGGCGAAACATCCATTTGCGGTCTTGCTCCATCGCGTCATGGCGAAGCCAGAGCTGCCCGCCCTTCGTCAGCCGAGGCCTTCCTCCGAGCTGTTGAGTTCAAAAAGGTCGCTATATGTGAGGGAGAGGAAACGTGCGAGTTATGACCCAAACAAATCCATCTGGGCTGGTTGCGGTGGTTCGATGTTGAGGACCGGTGCGGCCGGTGTTGCGGCTTCGGCTGGGGCGGGTTGGGAGTGGCGATCGAGGAACGCTCTGAGTTTTTTGAAGTCCTCACGAAGCGGTTCAAGCATGCTGCCTTGGTGCAAGGCCGCGGCGGGATGAAGCAAGGGGAAGAGGACAAAGTCTTTCAAGTAGAACGCCTGGCCGCGAACCTTTGTAATCCCCACCTTCCGTTCCAGCAATGTTTGCGTCGCCCAATTGCCTAATGTGCAGACCAGTTTCGGGTGGATCATCGCGATCTGTTGCATCAGAAACGGTTTGCACGTCTCGACTTCATCCGGTTCCGGGTCGCGGTTGTTCGGGGGCCGGCATTTGATCACGTTTGCGATGTAGATATCGCTGCGTGACATTCCTGCCGATTGCAGGAGATCGTTCAAGAGTTTTCCCGCAGCCCCGACAAACGGTTCCCCTTGCTGGTCTTCATGGAAACCCGGTGCTTCCCCTACGAACATCACGCTCGCGTGCGGATTTCCCACACCAAACACCACTTGAGTTCGACCCATCTTCGCGAGCTTGCAACGTTGGCAGTCATGCAGAGACTTGCTGAGTTCGAGGAGGGGCATGATGGTGAAGTGGAGCAGTTGAAAAGTTCAAAGGATTTTAGGCGGACAGACTTTTCTTGTCAATGGAAGAGAAACATGGGAAAAATAGTTGCACACCTTTCCAAGTGTGGCTGAAGTGAGAGGAGGGAACCATGCTATTCATGAAACGGCTCGTGTTCGGCTTCCTCGTCTTTATGATTAGCGTAAGCGTGGCCTGGGCTGGTGAGCGAGGGTATCAGCTTGTCGCAGGCAGGGGCAGCAAGCTCTGCGCAAGAGTGCTGGAAGCGTTTCGTGAGGATGTGGACGATCGATGGCGGCTGCGATACCAACACGAGATATTTCGGCAGATTGCCTGGAAACCGGTCGAACTGAGGGGGCAAGGGCCAAAGACAAGGCACTGTTCGAGTCTCGATAAGGCGATGTTCGATTTGGATAACAATGGGCAACCGGATTTAGTAGTCAAGACGACGTTCTGCATGAAGGGGAGTCCGAGCGACAGTTTCTATATGTTTCCTGCCGATAGTGCGGTCCTTGAGCAAGCCAATTGGCAGGACCTATCGCCTCTGCTGGTGACGCCGGATAAGTTCGAGCGGACGGGTGGGGCCTATCCCTTGACGCAACTTCCTACTGAGGAAACAGGGGAAACAGGCGTGAGCCGAGCGACATTGACCGGGGTCTTTACAGTCCAACCCTTCATGCTGGACGGGAGCGCGTACGTCAGTCTGACGGATGGGCGTGCTGAATGGACTGTGATCGCGCAATTCCGAGGCAGCGGACGTTTCGAGGATCTTTGTTATCTTCATGCAGCGGTAAAGTAGGAAATTGCCTATCCCGATCTATGTTCCTTGGCGCTAGACAGATACTGCGCATCGCGCTGATGCTCGATATTCTATGCAGTGCCCGAGCGTGGTCGCTCGGGCTTTTGGCGCCTGGACCAAACGGAGCAGAATTGCTCTGGTTGTAGAAGCGGTTTTCGTTCACTAGTCTCGCCTTCCCCGCCAATCTCGCGTGACTCACCCTGCGATCCTGCTAGCGAAGCGCTATGGCATCGGCGCAGCGGTTGCCACTGACGATGGCGCTTTCGAGGTTGGGAGGCCATCCTGTATCGGTCCAGGCTCCTATTACGAACAAATTGGCAATCGGACTGCGTTGGATGGGTCGATGTAATTTTGTCCCGGGCCTAAGTAAGAGGATGGTGCCTGGAATTGTCCGACGGCGGGTTGATGCAATCCTGCTTTCAGGCATGAGGAGCCCCAACGATCTGAGCAGGTCAGGGATAGCTATATCAAGGTTTGAGTCCGGTCGAGCCTGCGCGAACTGACTGTCGGTCGTGCTGAGAGAGAAGCTGGTGCGATCAGATGTTGCCATTGTGGCGAGTACCGAGTGAAATGATGTGTCATTCAGCAGGACGAGGCGAGGGGTGGCACAGGGTTGCTCGGCATGCACGTGAATGATTATGCCGTCCACCGATAGCAATTCCGCGAGTTGTTGAAAATAGGCGTAGCGGGTCAGCCATCGCTCTGGAAGTAAGGGCGTGAGCTGTTGGGGGGGCAGGGCTGTCACATACCAATCAGCTTGCAGCAGGGAGCCATCCCGCAGCAGAACGCCCGAGATGCAATCTCGTTCATACCGGAGCTGTGTGGCTTCAGTATTGCGCAAAATGGTCGCGCCGGCCTGGGTCAGTGTTTCGGTGATCGGTTGTACGAAGCAGGTCTGAAGTGAGTCCTGAACAACCGAGATGCGGCTATCTGAACGAGTGCTCAGGAACAATGGCCTCATTGATGTGACGAAGGCATCGGCGGACATCGTGGAGAGTTCGTTGCCGGTCAGCCATCGTGCGAAAGGGTTCCAGACGACGTGGCGCGTCTGCGCGCTCTGTCCGATTGAAGCAAGCCATTCGTCGGCGGTGCGCTGCTCCAGATCGGCAGGCAGCCGTTCATCGCCTTCCCACAACTGCTCCACCCATGATGCCAGTCGCCATCGTTCTTTCCAGGGGATTCCGGCAAATCTCAGGAGGTTCATCCACGTATGAAGAGGAGCAGGGAGACTGGTGCGTGGGTAATGAACAAGGGAACCGTCATGGAGACGAAATTCTAGCGGGATCTCGGCCTCTGCCGGCTGCTGTGGATCGGGATGCAACGAATCCAGCAAGGCTTGTATTGCGTGATGGCAGCCTAGGATAGTGAAGGGCTCAGGGGTATCACCAAGGTCTTCGCTTATGCGAGCGCCTCCAAGGAGTGGGCGACGATCGATGATCGTGACTCGATAGCCAAGACGAGTGAGGCGGTAGGCGGCGGTGAGACCGGCGGGGCCTCCACCAAGAATCACGACGGACTGGGTGGTGGTGGTTGTCACGAGAATCGGGAGCGGAGCCAAACTCCGGCGGCCACGGCCAGTCGACGACTTGTTGAGAGCCGGGCCCGCGGGCCGAATATCTGATGTCCCGGCGCCTCGATCTTTTTCAAAATGCGGAAATATACGGCGCGCATGATTTCAGAGACAGTCAGTGCCCGCCGGTCGTGTGCCGGTAGGGCCTCGAACGCCTCCTGTGCTTTTGCGTAGTACTCACGGGCCCTTGCGGTTTCGGAGTGAAGCAACTTGCGGAGCTCTGCGCTTTCTTGTCGCTGGAGGATTGCCTGATCGGTACAGCCGAATTTCTTCAGGTCTTCCTGCGGCAGGTAGATGCGGCCTTGAACTGCGTCTGTCCCGATGTCCCGTAGAATGTTCGTCAGTTGGAACGCCATCCCGAGATCGACGGCATAGTCTTGTGCCCTGGCCGATGTAGGTCCGAAGATATGGAGGCAGATCAGTCCCACGACCGACGCGACACGATAGCAGTAGAGCGAGAGGTCTTGAAACGAGGCGTACTGTGACGCCGTGAGATCCATTTCGACCCCTTTAATCAGCTCATCGAAATAGGCCTGCGGGATAGACAGTTGCCTCACGTGGTTGGCCAGGCTGATGGTCACGGGGAAGGTTGGCGTGCCGCGGTAGGCCGCTTCAAGCTCGGTTCGCCACCGGAGCAGTTCCTTCTGGGGGTTGCTTCCTGCCGGGGGTTCATCGACTGCATTGTCGACCTCCTTACAAAAGGCATAGACCGTGTACATCGCAGCGCGCCGTTTTCTCGGGAGGAAGAGGAAGGAGTAGTAGAAATTGCTTCCGCTCTTCTTGGTGAGAGCCGTGCAGTAGGCCTGCGCGGTAGTGACGGAGAGTGAAGTCATGGGCGTTGGTGAATCGGCAGTGGTCTAAGGAGGCAGGCCACAGATTCGTGAATGTGGTGGTGGTCTGACGGGTGCAGGATAGCCGCCAACAGTTCGATGCCGTCAATCAATCGAGGGCCTGGCCGGCTGAAATAGGAGGCGGCGTCGACCAGGAATGTGTGCTGTTCCAGGTCAGAGGATAGGTGCCATTGACCCGGCTGCTGCATCAGTTGGAACAGTTCTTCTTGGGTCCGTTCAACGGAAAAACCGCAGGGCATCACGATGAGGACGTCCGGAGCCGCGGCCAGGACCTCGTTCCACGTCACAACCCGCGAGGGGCCCCCAGGCTGCGCCATGACGTCCTGGCCGCCGGCGAGCTGGACCATTTCAGGAACCCAGTGACCTGCGACGTAGAGTGGGGCGAGCCATTCGACACAGACTACGCGAGGGCGATGAGCGATCCTCCGGACACGACTGTGCACAGCCTTCAGTCGGTCACGCAAGTGTGCGGCGACACGATGGCCCTCCGCTGACCGATCGGCAGCGTCGCCGATCCGAACGACATCATCGATCACATCATGGAGCGTACTGGGGTTCAAAGTGAGGACGGTTGGTTGCCGAGGCATGGAGCAAAGGGTGTCCTGCAGTTGGTCCGGCGTGACGGCACAGACATGACAGAGGTCTTGGGACAAGATCAGATCGGGTTGCGCCTGCCGCAGCAGATGGTCTTTCAGCCGATAGAGCCGTTGTCCTGACGCCACAAGCTGCCTCACTTGTCTGTCGATGTCGGCGCTGGCCAGTCCATGAGGAGGAATCATCGGTTCAACCATGATGGGCACGCGTCTGACCGACGGCGGGTAGTCGCACTCATGACTGATCCCGACCAACTCATCGCTCAAGCCGAGCAAGGCAATCACTTCGGTCGCACTGGGAAGCAGAGAGCAGATTCTCATACCACTCGGTTCTTATGCGGCCGGCCACAGGCGTTCGCGGAGTTCGCTGAGGTGAACCTGTGAAAGGGTCTGGGCGACCGCATGGGCTTCATGCAGATCTTGGATCGTATGGGTGTTCGCCACGGCAAGGACTTTCATCCCGGCGGTTTTCGCGCCGCGAATACCCGGGATCGAATCCTCAATCACCAAGCAGGATCCAGCGGTGATGGCCTGCTCTCGACATTGTCGATTCAACCCGTTGAGGGCTTGGAGAAAGGGTTGCGGATCGGGCTTTCCTTTGGTCACGTCTTCCGCGCTGGTGATGTGAAGAAATTCTTTTCGGAGTCCTGCCTCTTCAAGAATCACCTCGATTTCATGGCGGAGGGCGCCGGACGCGATGGCCAATGGATAGGCGGTGGCGGCCTCACGCACGAACTCGCGCACTCCAGGGAAAATAACCAGATGATCCTTCACCGATTCCAGATAGACATGGGCTTTTCGTAGCATCAGTTGCGCGAGGGCGGACGGGTCAGTGGAATGCTGGTTCTCGGTGAGTGCCGCGATAAAGCAGTCCCGATCGTCGTACCCCAAGTAGTTTGCGTAATAGTCGGATTCAGTCAGGATGATGCCGATTTCAGCCAAAGTCTGCCGTAAACCAGCGAAGTGGAGGGGCTCGGTGTCCGCAATCACACCATCAAAATCAAAGATAATCGCTGCGAGCGTGGCCATGCAATCGGCTCGATACTGTGGGTTTGGTTACGGGATATAAAACGGGCGAATTATAGCACAGGGAGATCGTTTGAACAGGCGAGAATGTGTCCGTTCAGCAGGCCACTTGCGTGAGAGAAGATGCGGCGGTCAGAACTTCAAGCGAAGACGTTTCTCCGATACCCAACCCTTTGCACCTTCGTCGGTGCGCACCAAATACATCCAGCCGCCGGGCTGTAGATCACCGTCCATGACGGTCAGTGAAACCCCTGGACGAACGATTAGCCCTGGCTTGCTGCTCGATGAATCTGCGAACAACGGTATGCTTCCGCCGCGAGCCATTTCGTCTACCGTGACGGTCACTTTCTGTCCTTCGCTGAACATCGGGTCGAGAGACGGTACAACTGGTGCAGCGGTTCTCGTTGCCGTTTGGGACGGTGGAACGACTGCTGGGGACGCAGGGGCGACGGCAGTGGCGGGAGTGGTTGCTGGAGCCAAGGGGGCTGAGGCCTCGTCACTCGGACTGGGAGTGGCTTGTGGCGCAGGTGCCGGGGCCAACGGTTTCGGTTTCATGGCGATTGGTGGTGGGGTGCTCTCACCCAGGTAGGGACTCAGCCATTCTGTCATCATCTCCGGTTCCATCGAGACATAGGCAATGCCGCCGACAAGAGCTATGAGTAGTATCCAGAGGATCGGGCTTCCCCCACCGGATTTCTTGCGGGGAGGCAGCGGGTTCCTTGCCTTTGTAGCGATCGTTTGATCGAGTTCCTCTTCCGTGAATTCCAAATCCGGTTCTGGTTGGCGGGCGAAGAGGAGAGCCCAATCTAAAGGATTCCAGACCGATGTCAGGTTCCCAACGAGCGCAGCCATCGAGCACCTCCCTACTGAGCGATTCGATCCCACATGGGCTAGTCTGTGAAAGTACCTATCACCATCGACGAGTGGTGTCAATTTTGTTGAGGAATTGCGCGTATGAGCGGCGAGGTTCAACAGGGATGAGCAGGGCTGCAGGAAAAGACTTGTCGTTCTCGACTGCCCGTACGAAAGACGGTGAGTCCTTTGCATCCGAGTTGGTAGGCGAGGAGAAAGGCTGCGGCCACCTCGGCTTTGGTCGCCGTGACCGGCAAATTGATGGGTTTTTGAGACTCCGCTGTCGCTATATCGTTGAAACACGGCTTGCATACGCACATGATGCTCGGGTGAGACATCATGCGCCGTGACAAACAGTCGACGTAGCTCTTCGGGGATATGGGACAAATGTTGAATGGAAGGGTGCGCCGCCAGGTTGGGCTGGAGTGAGATATATCGGCAGCAGCCTGATTGATTCTCCTTTGCCGAATACTCCGCGACTTGCTGCGGGGAGCTTTATTGATGGTGTGGGAGAGATTGTGCGGCTTGCATCTTGAGTGCCCAGTTCGGCAGAATGAGCACCCACTGACCGACGACCATGAAATCCTATCGCGAAGAGTTCTGGTTCGAGACGAAGACGCGGCGCGCCTACCTCAACATCACGCAGCAGGTTGAGGCGGCGGTCAAGAAGAGCGGCGTCCAGGAGGGGCTGGTGCTGGTCAATGCCATGCATATCACGGCCAGCGTCTATATTAATGACGACGAACCGGGTTTGCTCAAGGACTATGACCGATTCTTAGACACGCTCGTTCCTCAGGGCGCGACCTATAGACACAACGAGACGGGAGAGGATAACGGCGACGCCCACATCAAGCGCCAGCTGATGGGGCGAGAAGTCGTTGTCGCGATTACCGAAGGCCGGTTGGACTTCGGTCCGTGGGAACAAATTTTCTACGGGGAGTTCGATGGGCTGAGACGAAAACGCGTGTTGGTGAAAGTGATTGGATCGTGAGCAGCTGTCATCCGATCGGTGGCTCGGACCCTGTGGGAATAAAATGTTGGAGCGCTTGCTACCACAGGGAAAGTTTGGCAACATGGAGCGCAGTGATACCGGGCTGTACGGTAGGAGTCTGTCTATATGTTGAGTTGGTCCCGTCCTGACCCTCTCACACGAGATCTCGTTCACTTGATCAATGCCCGGCGCCATGACCATGGCGATACCGATGCGGCGATCGATACGCTTCAAGCCTTCTTGGAGCAGGGGCGGGAGTATGATCTCCTAACGGTGCTAGCGGCGCTGGATGAGGACATGGCGGAATGGCTCTTCGATCTTCTTGCGGAAGCATCCTGCTCCGTGCTCATAGATGGGCCAGCCGATGACAAATTGTCCTATGCGATTATGGCGGCCTTGGAACTTCCTCTCCAAGCAAATCTAGTCCATCCACTCAAGTTGAAGATCGACCCGGTTGCGACAGCGGATCTGTTGCATCGACATCTGCAGCTCTCTGCCGGGACGGTGGTGCGTGTGGAGTCACGCCTATTAACCGATTCGACGCTGGAGCCGATCAGCCTCCAAGGTTTGAATGATCATTTGAGTACGGTGGCGGATTCCCAGCGGGCTATTTCAATTGCCGCTCGGCTTTATCCGCCTGTCGAGAGCACCGCCTTTCTCTTCTTTGAGTTGATCGGTGTACCGGACTCAGGACTGCCCGATTCGCTGGAGGACCAGCATCGTCGGGCTCTGCTGGAAGGCCTCGTGGCGCAATGTCCTGAGTTGGCGCTGGCTCCCGATATGATCGAAGCACCGGTCTACGCCGCCTATGCCATTTTCGATGCGCAAAATGCCGTGCGGCTCCATCGGCTCGCGGATGAGACCGCGGCAGTTTGGCGCGATTTGGACCCGCTCGTCCGTGCCCGGACGATCGTGCATCTCCATACGCAATGCGGGAACGGTGTGTACATGCCGGTATGGACTGATCTGTTTGATCCCGAACTTCCTGAAGACCATGGTCCCGTGTGGACCTCTCCTGATGTGTGGATCTTCACGGCCGATTTGCCCATCGAATGGCCTGGAGAAATGCTCACCAATCGGCTGCTCGCCGAAGGCTGCACCAGGTTTGAAAACCACATAGTCGAAACTCCAGACAACTAGCTTACATTATCCCTGAGCACTTCTGCTGCAATCGCCGATGCCTGACTTATGCAAGACGGGCGAGACTGGCGGGAGAAGCGCACTGGCAGGGACAGGGCGCACACGTCACACGAGTCTCGCTCCACGCGCTTGTCGCGCGCCACTCCGCCGCGTCGGGCAGGCCTCAGGTAGAAACAGGACAATTCGTCGATTTTTTTGACGGCTTACCCTATGCTGAGTCTCGTCAGATAGGGAGCAATCATGGCTCAGCAGCAATCTTCGAGCGGTATCATTCCCGGCGCAATCACCCTCTTTGGCCTTGGACTCGTGTGGGTGACGGTGGCCACCAATTTCCCGTCGCAAGAAGAGTTGTCTTCGGCTGCGCTGCCTGCTGAGACTCGTCAGGCAGCACGACCTTCGCCTCCCCTGTCCACGCCACCCACGCTGGACTTAACCATTCCCACCTCTCCTCCGCTGCCTTCCGAGGCATCAAGGTCGATGCCGGACGATAATCGGTCGCTCGACTCAAGTGTTGAAGCTCCGGTTGTGACGCGGTTGGATCCTCTTGCGCTGCAGGCTACCAGGCTGAAGTGCGAAGCCGAGATCGAACAATTGTGCCCCGACTCTCCGGACGGTTCTGCCCGTACGCGCTGTTTGCAACAGCGTGCCAAACAACTTCCGCCGCTATGCCAAAGCCAGTTGCACGAGCGGTTTGTAAAGTGGAAGGAAGATCGAAGTCGATTGATGGCGGCGTGCGACGAGGATGTCAAACGATTCTGCAGAGCGGTCAGACCTGGGAGCGGGCAGATCCTCCAGTGCCTGCAATCACATGGCCAGGAGGTCTCCGACCGATGCTACCTGACCCTTCCAAAGGGCACGCTCTTCTTTAAATAGTCGGGTTGGTGTTACCAAGAGGTGCTCTTGGTTTCTGAGAGCACACAGAACGTCAGCTTCACGCCCGCCACCTCGATCTGGTCCCCATCCTTCAGGTCCTGCTGTTCCACAACATCCGCGCCGTTAACGAGCAGAGACTTCGTGCCCTGAGAAGGGCTGACGGAGTAGCTGTGGCCTCGCCGGGCGATCGTCGCCGCAGATTTTGGAGCAAACCATCCGGTCAACCGAATGACCGCTCCGTCTTGTGACCCAATGACATTCACCTGTTTGATGAGCGGGTATTCCAACCGATCAGTTTTCCCAGCAACAATCAGGACCTTGGCGGTGAGCGTCGGTCCGTCGGGTGTACGGTCCGTTCGTCTGAGCACCGTGGTTCGATCCAGATCGACAAATGAGGCCTGCGTTTCAGTACCGGCGGTCGCATTCTCTTGGAAGACGAGTCGGTGTTGGCCGATGGCGATCACGTCCGCGTCACGAAGTTGGTGGCGCGTGATCGGCCGGCCATTGATGGCGGTGCCGTTGGTGCTCTTCAAATCTTCGAGAAAAAAGACGGCCTGAATCTTCACAATCTGCGCATGATGCCCCGAGATGGCAGGATCTTCGATCGCGAGGGTATTGTCGGCCTTTCGACCGATCGTAAATGTCTCAAGGGTCAGTTCGATATGCCGCGAGCCTTTCCCGTGAAGTTTGACGAGCAGTGTGGCTGGTTGTGGCAGAGTTTCAGGCATGGTGTTCCCTCCTGTGCAAGGTCCCTGTGATTCGTCACGCGACGAATCGTTTTTTCATGCGCTCCCACAGTCCGGCTTGGAGTTCATACCGCAAGGCCACGATGACCACGGTCGTGTTATCGTCGCCGCCGGCTTCATTCGCCATGGCGATGAGGCGATCGGACATGGTGTGGAGGTCTTCCGATCCACTGAGGATGTGAAGAATGTCGATCGGGTGGACACTACGGGTGAGTCCGTCTGAGCATAACAACACCACGTCTCCGCCCTTGACCGGAACCTCCGTCAGTTCCACGTCCACGCTGCTCTCGACGCCGAGGGCTCTAGTCACGATGTTCCTGCGGGGGGAGCGTTCGGCCTCTTCTTCCGTGATGAACCCCTTGAGGATCTGTTCGGCGACCCAGGAATGGTCTGTGGTGAGGGCTTGGATTGTCCCGTTTCGAACAAGATAGAGCCGACTGTCTCCGACATGGGCGATGGTGAGCACCTCCTCACGGAGCAGGGCGGCGACCACGGTGGTACCCATCCCGGCATAGTCAGGCCTGCTCCATGACTCGCGATGAACAGCCTCGTTCGCTGCACGAATTGCGCTGGCGAGACGATTGGCCGGTGCAGACACCGTGGCATTGCAGGGGCCGATCAGCGGCAGGTCTGCGTGCCGGGCTGCTTCGGCCAGATGCGCCTGAATTGCCTCGACCGCGAGGGCGCCGGCAATCTCGCCGGCGTTGCCGCCCCCCATACCGTCACAGACGACATAGAGTCCTAGCAGAGGGTCGGCCACAAAGCGATCTTCGTTATGGAGCCGTTTCAGACCGGTATCGGATTTTGCGCTATGCAATCGTTCGAGGGCCAGACGCCACCTCCCTCACGCAGCGAGACTCTGCAGACAGGCACGGAGCTCGCCCGCGAATTCATCCGCGCGCCGATAGCGGTGAGGTAACTCTTTCTGCAACGCGCGATCCACGATCTCCTGTACCATCGGAGGAAGGTCCGGTCTCAAAGTCTGAATGGCGGGATGCGGATGATGGGCGATGCTGAACAGCACAGCCGACAAATTGTCGGCCGTGAACGGCAGCTGCCCCGTGAGGAGTTCGAATAGCACAACGCCAAGTGAAAAAATGTCCGATCGACCGTCCACTTTCTTGCCTGCGATTTGTTCCGGTGACATGTAAGTCGGCGTGCCCAACACAATATTCGTTTGTGTCTTGCTGCTCGAAGCCATCTTCGCAATTCCGAAATCCATGACTTTCACGATGCGATCTTTGGTGAGCATAATGTTAGCCGGTTTGATATCGCGATGGACGACGCCTTGTTGATGGGCATAGTCCAGGGCGTCTGCGACGATGGCCACAGTCAGGAGGACCTCGTTGACCGGCATCAAGTTGGGTTTCCGTGCCCACTGTTTCAGTGGGGTTCCCTCGATGAGTTCCATCGCGATGTACCCTAAATCGGTTTCTTCTCCTGCGTCATAGATGGTCACGATGTTGGGGTGGGAGAGCCGGCCGGTGGATTCTGCTTCGCGGAAAAACCGTGCCTTGACGTCTTGCAGCTTGTCGTCGTGGTCGATTTGATCGAGTCGCATGGTCTTAATGGCCACGAAACGCTGGATCGTCGGATCTTTTCCCAGGTAGACAAGTCCCATTGCACCGCGCCCGAGTTCCTTCAACACCTTGTAGCGTCCGAGCATGCTTGGCGTGTAGCCATTGATCGCTGACATGACGGCTGTGCTCTTTGGTTCTGACGGAACCTCTGCCTCTTCTTCGTGTCCTGCTTCCTCATCCTCGGAAAGCGCCTGCACCTCTTGGCGCCGTATCTGTCTGGGGGGAACGAAGGCTTCGCGCAGCGAACTCCGGTTAAGGACCCAGGCTGCGGTGAGCCAGAGGCTGGAGCCGACGAGACCGATTGCATACCCCCAGGCGAATCGAGAAGCGCCCATCTGTTCGATCACTGGCGGGCCCACGGTCCTGAACGCTTTGTTGGCGAAGAGGAGAATGACGAGGGTCGTGAGTGGAAGGACGAGGTTGCGGAGAAAGCTTGATCCGCGGCCGTTGTCTGGGATTTTCTGAGAGGCAGCAAAGGCGAAGATCCAGAGGATGGCGAGCGCGAGAAGGTTTGCAACCAGTCGAACGGCCTGAGGCCCACTGAGCTGCAGATACGGGACCGAAACAGTTTGGAGCAATGCCAGGCTGCTCAGCAAGGGGCCGGCCAGGAACATAGCCAAGATGGCAAAAGTATAGGGAGCGATCCAAGTCCAGGATTTCGACATAGGAATCTTTGAGGATGTTTTT
>DASQFV010000289.1:0-11168 GCA_035632975.1 Nitrospiraceae bacterium | reverse complement strand
AGAAGAGGCCCGCCGGAGCGGGCCTCTGTTCAGATCAGAAGAAGTGGTTGCCGATTAGCCGACCTTGACTTCGATCGCTTTCGGTTTCGCCTTCTCGGACTTGGGCAGCTGGAGATTCAGGACACCATCCTTGAATTCCGCCTTCACCTTCTCCTCATCGACGAGATCGGGCAAAGTGAAGCTCCGGACGAAGCGGCCATAGGAGCGCTCTATCCGATGATACTTTTTGCCTTTCTCTTCCTTTTCCTGCTTGCGCTCACCCTGGATCGTGAGGACGCCGTCTTCCAGGGTCACCTTCACATCCTCTCTCTTCACGTCAGGGATCTCCGCCTGTATCCGGTAGTCCCCATCCGTTTCACTGACGTCCACGGATGGTACCCAGTCGGCGACGACCATCGTCTCCTTACCGTTCGCCTGAGGCAGAGCTTGACGGCTAAACATCCGATTCAACCGATCCGACATTTCTTCGAGTTCACGAGACGGATCCCACCGTACGAGTGTCATGATAGACCTCCTTCTCATTCTTGTTGACTGTCTCACACTGTCTGTTGGAGGCGTGCGCCGATTCGTCTGTCTAAGCCGATAGATAAGTCGGGTTGCGGCGGAGTCAAGGGGGCCGGCCTACTTTTGGAGACGGGTGGTGCAAGAGAGGGCTTAGCAGGCTGCGGAAAAACCATTTCGGCACAGCAAAACTGCGAGGGCCTGAACGTCTGGGACAAGAGGAGTACATTTCCCCAGGATGCTCAAAAAGACCAGACTTCTCACCCGCCAACCCTGGCGCGCCGAGACGCGCCGTGTCCCAAGCAAGGCCGCAGCGAGCGAGATGAGATAGGCTGAGGTCGAGGTCAAGGTTGAGCAAAGTTCCGACTTTTTGTTCTCAGCCTCAACCTGAGCCTTAACCTTCCATTAACGCTGGCGGACTTTTTCAGCATCCTGCTTAGCGTTGCTCGATGGGCACGTAAGGCCGGCCATGCTCACCGGAATAAATCTGGTCCGGACGGAACAGTTTGTTCTCGCGAAGTTGTTCGAGCCAATGGGCCAGCCACCCCGACACTCGCGCCATCGCGAATAATGGTGTGAACAGATCCGTCTCGATGCCCATCTTGTCGTAGACAATCCCCGAGTAGAAGTCGACGTTGGGATAAATCCCCTTCCCCTTCAGCAGGTCTGCTGCGACCCGTTCGACCTCTAGGGCAACCTCGTACAACGGTGAACTGCCACATTCCTTGAATAGTCTCTCGCACAGACCTTGTAGGATTGTCGCACGGGGATCTTTGACCTTGTACACCCGGTGACCGAAGCCCATCAGCCTTCGTTTTGCGCGGAGCTGTTCTTCGAGGTACGATCGGACCCGCCGCGGCTCACTAATCTCCTTCAGCATCTGCACGACTTCTTCGTTGGCCCCGCCATGCAGCGGGCCCTTCAGTGCTCCGATTGAGGACGCGACGACCGTATAGGGATCGGCCAGCGTCGAAGCGGTGATCATGCCGGTGAAGGTTGAGGCATTCATCGTGTGCTCGGCATGAAGGACCAGGCAGTTGTCGAAAATGTTGCCCCACAAAGGAACCGGCTCCGCCTCAGTCAGCATGTAGAGGAAGTTTTCTGAAAATCCGAGATCGTCGCGCGGGGGAATGCACTCGTCCCCATGGCGCAGACGCGCCCAGGCCGCGACGATCGTGGGCAGTTTGGCAACGAGACGGACGGCAGACCAATAGTTATTTTCGACGTCCTGGACATTCCGGCCTGGATAAAACATGCCCAACGCGGCGACCGCAGCTTGCAAGGCGTCCATGGGATGCCCCTGCTCCGGAAGGCATTTCAATAAATCGACAATCTTGAACTTGATGCGACGGTGATGGACGATGTCCTCGTTCCATCGCGCGAGTTCCGGTTGTGTGGGAAGGCGCCCAAACAGCAACAGATAGGCGGTTTCGAGATAGGACGATCGCAGGCAAAGTTCTTCGACGCGGATACCGCGATATTCCAACACACCGCGTTGCCCGTCTACATCGCTAATCGCGGATTTGGCTGCCGGGACGCCGGCGAGCCCCGGCATGAAATCATGTGGCATGAATGTGCTCCTTCAACTGAGTGGCAGGATTCACGAAGAGTGGAGACAGTCTATCATGTTCGGATCTTGAAATGGCTCTTATCGGTTGGCATACTCAGGTTGCAGCCGTTTACGACCGAGGAAAGGCCCATATGCTTGCGGGCTAGGTTCACGCGAGGAATTGGATACGCGGAGGAGGTAAACGATGACTTCTCGCCTGTCCCTCCTGCTGATGCTGTTCGGTCTCATCGCGATGGGAAGAGCCCCCTTGGCCCAGGCCGACAACGAGGTTCTTGGTTTTGCCGTCGTGAGTGAGGTGCCAAAAGATAAGGCGCGGGTGTCGGCAAAGGTCTTAGTGAATGACATAGTGTCAGATATGAAGCTACTCGCGTCGGAGACGATCCTGAATAACCTGATTTGGAAAAAACTGGAAATCTGTCATGCCATGAAACTTGAAGGATACAAGGTTGCTGAAGGCTTTCAGGTTGTTACAGTGCACGTGATCGACGCCGGCATGCTGCCGATGTCCTTACAGTCTTTTGCGGGCGATTGCTTGATTAAGAAAGCGGTCGAGATCGCGCCGCTGGTCGACTAGTCTGGACGGGTTAGCGGGTTGCGGAGAAACCTAGTGTGGTACGGTGGGAGTTCAATGGGCTGCACGACTAAGACAACAATCAGCGAAACATCGCGCAGGATGCTCAAAAAGGCCAGACTTCTCACCCACCCAACCCGGCGGCTACTTCACCCGCCCGCCCTGAGTCTGCCAAGACAGTCTCTTTGCCCAAGGACGCGCCTTGTCCAGGCAAGGCCGCAGCGAACTATCACTTTATAAGGGGTGGCTGGGATGATCCCAACTGCGCGCGTCCAACGAGGGTCTTCTGAGGCCGCGCGTTGCGCGAGCACGGGGATCGTCCCAGGCCACCCCGCCCCTTTTTCAGCATCCTGCTAAGCGCGGCGGCATTCCGGACACAGGGAGGGTTCTTCTGCTGCTTCACATTCCTCGGCGGTCAGAGGGAAGAGTTGTTCGCACTGCCGGCAGGGGCGAATTTCGAAGTAGGCGGTCCCCATGTCGTCGATGTCGGTAGGCAAGAGCAATTCGAGTGGGTCATATCCGATCACGCCGCCGTCGGAGAATTTGACGATGGCCAAGCGGTCGTTAAAGACCTCGAAGGTTCCTTCCTGCCCTTTTCGGGCTAATATATGTCCGAGAACGAATACCGGCTGTCCCTTACGCTTCGTGCGGAGGTCTCGTAGGGTATGCTGGGTGTCCGTGGCGCAAGAAAACTGACCGGTGGAGCTGGTTCCGAAGATTGGCGTTGGCATAATCGCATTCATGTGAATAAGACAAGCCCATGTATCACACGGGTAAAAATGGCGTCAAGACAAGCAAGACGCTGAGAAAGGAGTTTGAACATGGCTGAGGTGACGATTTACCAGAAACCAACCTGTAGCACATGCCGTCAGGCGGTGCAGTTGTTAAAAGAGAGCGGCAAACCCTTCACGGCCATCAACTACTATGAGAAGCCCTTCACCAAGGCACAACTCAAGAACCTTTTAAAGAAGGCGGGTCTCTCACCGAAGGATATTCTGAGAACCAAAGAGGACATCTACAAGGAGCTCGGTTTAGCGAAAAAGAATCTTTCGGATGATGAATGGCTTGATGTGATGGTGGCCCATCCGGATCTCATTCAGCGTCCGATTGTCGAAAAGGGTGAGAAGGTGATTCTGGCCAGACCAGCGGAATCTGTGAAAGAACTTCTCTAGCAGGCTGTTGAAAAAGCCCGCCAGCATCGTTCTCGCATCGTTCAGACCCTCAACGTACCCCAGAGGGTACGCCTCGGGCCTTCACTCGCTGCGGCCTTGCTGGACAGCCTTTTTGAACAGCCTGCAATCTATGTTTCGTATTCTCCACTCGCAACAACTCTGCCTGACCCGGCATGAGAGCGTCGTGCCGGGGCAACTGCCTCCAGTCCGCGTTTCACGACGTTCCCTCCTGCTCCTTTGGCTTCATACAGGGCACGGTAGGCCGACTTGATCACCAGAGTCAGCGTCGCGCTGTCGTTCAGTTTTTCCGCCACGCCTATACTCAGGGTGATTGGGAGTGCACGGTCGCGTGATCCCGTCTTTTGGGTCACTCGTTGCTTTTCCCAGACCCGATCTCTTCCTCGGAGGAACAGTTCGATGGCATCGGTCGTTTTACGGACGGTCTCCAGCGTACTCAAGGCTTCTGTGGTCGATTTTCCAGGGAACAGTACGGTGAGTTCCTCTCCGGTCGTACGGAAGACCTGCTCACCAGAACAAGCCGCATGAACTCTGGGTGCGACCCGTTTCAGAATCTGTTCGCTGACAGATTTCCCGTGAATATTGGCATACTGAGTTAGTTGGTCGATGCCGATAACTGCGACGGAAAATCTTTTTCCGAGTTGCCCGATCGCTTCGTCATAGGCCAGACGGCCGGGAATGCCGGTGAGTTCATCGCGGTAGGTCTGCTGATAGAAGGATTGAAGCGAGGTGGCGAAGAGAATCAGCCCGGCCGCCATGAAAAAGTTAGTCGGCTGCCAGCCGTAGCGGATCGTATGATAGGCCACGAAAATAGCAAGAAGAGTCCAGATTGCTCCTCCCTCCAGTGGGTCACGATGAAGAGCGAATCGTACGACGTGCAGCAGCAACGCTGTGGCAAAGGCAAGCAGCGCCAACTGTGGAATCGGCGTCCATTCCATGTACAGCGAGGGGATGTATTCCCGTGTGAACGAGGCGGCCAGGTCATGCTGGTCCGGAAGGGAGAGCCAGAACAGCAGAAAGGGTTGGACCAAGACGAGCACTACACGCGTCAAGGCACGAAGCGTCGAGAGGGAATCTTCTTTGAGGATGGAAAAGGCCAGAAGATTGAGAGGGACCAGCAAGGCAGTTATGGCAAAAATCGCCTGGCCTACGGACTCCTGATCGGCACCGGTGGTGGGAAATACAACCAGGGCTCGATCGGCGAGTGCGAGCACAAGCAGGGAGAGAATCATGCGGCTGCTGGAAAAATACCAGCCAAAGATGAGCGCAAACGTGAGGACGATATACGGCAGGGCTGCGATTGGCTGTTGCAGCCACATTGGGAGTCCCTGGGGGCGGAGGAATCCAATCGCAATGAGAAAAATCAGTCCTCCAGGGAAGACAACCGCGAGAAAGGATTTCCAGAGCAGGCTTAGCATGGCTCGTACCTGTGTCTAGCAGGATGCTGAAAAAGTCCGCCTGCGGCGTTCTCGCATCGCTCAGAAGCTCAACGTACCGAAGCGTACGCCTCGCCTCTTCTCTCGCTGCGGCCTTGCTGGACGAACATTTTGAGCATCCTGCGGGAATTTTCTACTGTTGTCCCAGATGTCCTGACCATCGCCGTTCCGGCGTGTTCACATGGTTTTTCCGCAGCCAGCTTGACTTGTGCCAAATCCATACCAGCCGGTCCCGGCCTTGGGGATTGGGCTGTAGGGGGCGATGAAGCGACTTTCCTATAAAACCATGGCTTTTTCAATGAAAATCAGGCGTCCGCCGGGCGCCTTGCGAGGTAGCTGCAAGGACGAGGGCTGAGTCAGGGCCGTTTTTGAACAGTCTGATGAGGTTGCTAGCCCGGATTATTCATGAATGCCGTCACGAGGCGTTGGAGCCCGAAGCCCGCCGGGGCTTCTCCAAGTGAGGCCGACACAGGCGTGCATGCAGTCCGTCGAGGAGGCCGAACGAGAAAAGCCCCGCCGGGGAAGAGGATCGGACGACGCAGCAGGTATGCATGAATAGTCCGGGTTAGGTAGGAGGAGTGAGAGACGGCTCGTCAGCGTGCAGGGTTCGAGAGAGGTCCCTGGGTCATACGGAGAGCACCGGAAATTCGGTCTACGGTGATGGTGACCGCTCCATCTAATACTTGCAATAGCAGGTCACCAGCCAATTGTCGTCGCCAGCCACGGAGGATGGGCACATCGAGTGCCGCTCGATTGTGCTTGGCTTCCACGAGTGTTTGTAGGTCGCCGCTGGTGGCAAGCATGGTAGGGGCAATCCCTTGCTCTGCTGCGCGGGCCTTCAGCACAGCTTGCAGGAGTTCGACGATGCCGGTCGACTCAGGATCCGTTTTTCGCTCGCAAGGGACCTCCGGCCATGCTGACGGTGGAAGCGCCAGTGCCGAGGTGATGGTGGCCAGTAGTTGTCCTCCGTGTCGATCGACCTCGGAAGAATGGACGCCTCGGAGACCACGGAGTTCATTGACCGATTTGGGTGGATGGCGCGCGAGTTGGAGGAGCACCTCGTCTCGCATGACGCGCCCGCGAGGCACGTTCCGGCGGCGGGCTTCCGCTTCTCGCCAGGCGGCCAATTCACGAAGCACCGCCGCTCCCTTGGGCTTGAGCGTGTCCCACCCCCGAATTCGTTGGTAGCGTTCCTGCGGCTCTCGACTTTTTTCTCCCACCGCCATTTCGAGGCGTGCAAATTCCTCACTGACCCACTCCAAACGGCCAAGTGTGTTCAGGCGATCCCGCAAATGCGTATGGATTGACAGGAGGAACTCGACATCTTCCAAGGCGTAAGCGATTTGGTCATTCGAGAGCGGTCGCGCACTCCAGTTGGTAAAGGTGTGGGCTTTCGCCAGCTTGGTGCCGTGGAGCCGCTGAACCAAGTTCGCATAGGCGACTTGGGCGCCATACCCGACCATGGCGGCGGCGACCTGGGTATCGAAAAACGGCTTCGGGATTTGCCCTGCATGGATGGCAAAAAGATCGAGATCTTGCCGCCCGGCGTGGACGACTTTCTCAATTTTGGCATCACAGATGAGTTCCCAGAAGACGTCGAGCGATCCGCTGGCCTGCACGGCAGGAAAGTCAATGACGGCAGCGGTGGTGACGCTGGCGACCTGGATCAGTTCGAGTCGCGGAATAAAGGTGTCTTCCCCGACGAATTCCGTATCCAGAGCCAGCCGCGGACTCTGCCGCAACGTGTGGCAGAGGGATTCGAGCGCATGCTGGTCGGTCACATACGGCAGAGGTGGATTGGGGGGTGTCACCTGTGTCTCATTCTGTTGGACGGTAGGTGGCGTCTGGTGACCGCGGAGGCTCGACATTGCTGAGGCTCAAGTATTCCTTTAAGAACTGGTAGGCCTCCAACATGCGGCGCAATTCCGGTTCGGCGCTGCGGTCGCCGTTATTCGAATCAGGATGGAGTTGCTTGGCCTTTTGGCGAAATGCAGTGGTGACATCGGCGAGTGAACTGCCGAATTCCATGCCCATCGCGGCGTACGCGTCCATCGCGTTGTTGATGCCGCTCGATCCTTGTGACAGATCGCCGCCTCCCCCACCGGCGGCTTTCAACATATCGGCCAGGCTGATTTTCTTGCGCCGGCGCCGGGGGCGCTCTCGTATCTCGCTGTCGAAATCGTCCCATCTGTCTTCGACAAACTCAAGACGCGATTCCAGCCGCATCGCACCTGAGAGCTCACGGATCTCCCCAATTTCCTCTTCAATTTGGACCAGTGACTTGATGATTTCCTCCAGCCCTTGTTCAACACGAAAGAAGCTGTCGACCCGCTCCTGCATCATCGTATCGACGGCGAGCTCCAGACTTTCTTCGGCTTTCGGGCGCAACGACTCGATCCGTCGTCTCATCCCTTTCTGAAACTTGATGAATTTACTTTGTGAAAACGGCATATGAGCCAGGCTCGCTCCTTGGGGGCGCTATTGTAGCACAGCCTAGTCCCATGCCAGAAGAGCAGTGAAAACAGCTGGAAGGATTTTGAAAAAGTCTGCCGGCGGCACTCTCGCTTCGCTCAGAGGCTCCACGTACTGAACAGAGTACGCATCACCTCTTCGCTTGCTGCGGACTTGCTGGCAGTCTTTTTAATCAGTCTGCTGGATTCATGTGGATTGACTGGTCAACGTGACGCGAAGTCGTCGCTGAGTTTGGTGCGGCGTCGGGCCACACCCGTTTCACGGGCGGCTGTCGCCACGGCTTTTGCCACACGCGGTACGACTCCCTTGTCGAACACGCTCGGTATGACGTAGTCGTCGCTGAGAGCCGCGGGGGGAATGGTCTCGGCCAGGGCCTTTGCCGCAGCAAGTTTCATCGCTTCGTTGATGTCGCGGGCCTGCACGTCCAGTGCACCCCGAAAGATGCCGGGAAATGCAAGCGCGTTGTTGATTTGATTTGGATAGTCCGAGCGCCCGGTGGCAAAGATCCGGCAGTGGGAGGCAGCCAATTCAGGAGGGGCTTCGGGGTCGGGATTGGCCATGGCAAAGACGATACGGTCAGCCATCATCAGATCCAGGTCATCCGCAGTGACGATATTGCCGACGGATAATCCGATGAAGACATCAGCCCCCTTGAGCGCATCACGGAGTGTGCCTTGGGGCCGGTCTTTGGTCATGCAGGCGGCGAGATCAGTTCGGCAGGCCCGCAGCTGCTCGCCGTCCCCGCGTAAGACGATACCGCCAGGCTCGCATCCGACCAGGTGAGAGAGGCCGGCGGCCAGCAGCATCCTGCAGCAGGCGGTTCCAGCGGCGCCGAGACCATTGACGACCACGCGGATGTCTTCCATCCGTTTCCCGGTGACGGTGAGCGCATTGGTCAATGCAGCGAGGATGACCACGGCCGTGCCATGCTGATCGTCATGCATGACCGGAATATCCAGGGTGCCTTTTAAGCGGCGTTCGATCTCGAAACAGCGCGGCGAACTGATATCTTCCAAATTAATAGCGCCGAACCCCGGGGCAATGGCCTGAACCGTGCGAACAATCTCGTCAGGATCCTGCGTGTTGAGGCAGATCGGCCATGCGTCGATTCCTGCGAATTCTTTGAACAGCATGGCTTTGCCTTCCATCACGGGTAACGCAGCTTCCGGGCCAAGATTGCCGAGGCCCAACACCGCGGATCCGTCGGTGACCACGGCGACCGTGTTGCCTTTGCTGGTAAAGGCATAGGCTTTGCTTTTGTCCTTCGCGATCGCTTGCGAAACGCGGCCTACTCCGGGCGTATAGACCATCGACAAGAGGTTTCTCGTTGTGATGGGGAACTTGCTTTGGACGCGAATCTTTCCGCCGAGATGCAGAAGAAAAATCCGGTCGGAGGCGGAGAGCACTTCCACGTCCGGCAGCGCCCCGAGCCGGGCGAGCACCTTCTCTCCATGCGCCTCGTTCTGGACGTCGAAGGTTACGTCTCGCACCATACAGTCGGCCGTTGCGGAGACGATATCCACCGCACCCAAGTTGGCGCCCTCCTCGGCCAGAACCGCGGCCACCCTTGCAAACATGCCCGGTGTGTTGGCGAGTTCAAGGCGAACGGTCAGACGGTAGTTGGAATAGGGGCCTATGTCGGTCATGGCTGGTCCTTCATTGCATGGAACTACTCAACCCCTAAAAACCTTCAGCCTATCTACCTGAGTCCTTACCTTTTATTAAAGACTACCACAAGACAGGTCATGAGCTGGAGCGGCTTGTGTGTTGTCGTGTTTATGGAGGTGGCAGAAGAGGGAAAATGAGCGGGTGACAGCAGGGCCTGCTCCTGGCTACCGTATCGGGCGTTTGCCCTACTGGGTAAACATCGTACTAACCATAACATTTAAAGGGGGGTGGCATATTATGAAGCGCATCTTGATGGCAATCATGGCGGTGGCAGTGGCAGTGACGTTTAGCGCACCTGCCTTCGCCGGTGACGAGAAGACGGAGAAGAAGGACGAGAAGAAGGGCGGCCAGGTCCTCGTGTATGGTGACGAGAAGAAGGACGAAAAGAAGGACGAGAAGAAGGGCGGCGGCTACGTCGATACGTTCGGCGATCCTCCGAAGGACGAGAAGAAGAAGGACGAGAAGGGCAAGTAAGCGCGACGGAAGTCGTTTGTCTGCTCAGACAAGCCTAACTTGAACGATTCTGAAGAGGCCTGCGATCTCACGATCGCAGGCCTCTTCCCTTATCCGCTCATTGACCCCTCATTGGCCCCGATGCTACCGTGGAACCATGCAGACTCCACCAGAATCAGTCAAGGCTAATCGCCTCATCCACGAAACCAGTCCCTATCTCCTCCAGCATGCCTCCAACCCGGTCGACTGGTACCCCTGGGGACCGGAGGCCTTGCAGGCATCGAAAGCGCAAAACCGTCCCATTCTGCTCTCAGTCGGATATTCCGCCTGTCACTGGTGTCACGTGATGGAGAAGGAGTCATTCGAAAACGAGGCCATTGCTTCACTCATGAACCGGCATTTCGTCTGTATCAAAGTCGATCGGGAAGAGCGCCCGGATCTCGACGCGATCTATATGCAGGCCACAGTGACTCTCAATCATGGTCAGGGTGGATGGCCGATGACGGTCTTCCTGACTCCGGATCAGGAACCGTTCTTTGCCGGTACGTATTTTCCTCCTGACGATCGTTGGGGCCGCCCGGGGTTCCCCAGCCTGCTCAAGAAAATCGCAGACGCGTGGGAGCAGGATGCCGCCGGTCTCACGAGTCAAGCGCGTCAATTAACTGAACGGTTGAAAAACGAACTCAAAACGGTGTCCCCCGTCTCCGTCAGTACCTCCGTGCTTGATGAGGCCGTGACGCAATTCCGTGAGGATTTCGACGAGCGCCACGGCGGATTCGGCAGTGCACCGAAATTTCCCCCGTCCGCAGGGCTCGCGTTGCTCCTCCGTTGTTACCGTCGAACAGGAGCAAGCCGAACCTTGCAAATGGTCACACGCACGCTCGATGCGATGGCGGCCGGGGGGATCTACGATCATATCGGAGGCGGGTTCGCACGGTACTCCACCGACGAGCGCTGGCTGGTTCCCCATTTCGAGAAGATGCTCTACGACAATGCCCTCCTGGCCCGGACCTACCTGGAAGCCTATCAAGTGACCAAGCAGGCCTCCTATCGCCAGGTCACGACGGAAGTGCTCGAGTATATTCTCCGGGAAATGACCGACCCTGCCGGCGGATTCTATTCCGCGACGGATGCGGACTCGGAAGGGGTCGAAGGAAAGTTTTTCGTCTGGACGCCGACAGAGATCCAGGCCGTGCTGCAGAATGCAGAAGCTACGCGCCGATTCTGCGCCTATTTCGATATTACCGACCAGGGGAATTGGGAACATCGGAGTATCCCGAATCGACTGCGTCCCATCGAGGCCGTAG
>DASQFV010000288.1:0-3286 GCA_035632975.1 Nitrospiraceae bacterium | reverse complement strand
CTGGGGTGAGTCGTTCGAGGCAAAGTCGCCGCAAGAGTTACTGGCGGCTGCGATCGAGCGCTACGCGCCGAAGATCGTGCTCGCCTGCAGTTTTGGTGCGGAGGATGTCGTGCTCGTGGACATGGTCCACCGCATCAATCCATCAGTGCCGCTCTTCTATCTCGACACGGATTTTCTCTTTCCCGAGACCTACGCCACGCGCGATCGTGCGATAGAACGGTATAGGTTGCAACCGCAGCAGGTCATCCAGGTGAAGTCATTGCTGACGCCGGACGAGCAAGCCGCTCAGCATGGTGACGCGTTGTGGACGCGCCGTCCCGATCAATGTTGTGAGTTGCGCAAAGTGGAGCCGCTCACCCGAGTACTCAAGGGATTCGACGCGTGGATCACCGGGATCAGGCGGGATCAGTCTCCCGCGAGAGCCAATGCAAAGCTGATCGAATGGGACCAGAGATTTCAGTTGGTCAAAGTCAATCCCCTCGCGAAGTGGACGTGGGAGGATGTCTGGACCTACATGCGTGTCCATGAAGTTCCCTACAACGAATTGCATGACCGCAACTATCCCAGTATCGGCTGTACCTATTGCACGAGCCCAGTGATGCCCGGCGAAGACCCCCGCGCGGGACGGTGGAAAAACTTTACGAAAACCGAGTGCGGGATACACAAGGCCTCGTGATGTCGATGCAGGAATTTATCGCAAAAATCGCCAAGGGGCCAAAGGCTGCCAAAGACCTCACCTGGGACGAAGCAAAACGGGCCATGAAGGCACTCATTGAAGGGGACGCTACGCCGGCGCAGGTAGGGGCCTTTCTGATGGCCATGCGAATCAAGATGGAGTCCGTCACCGAACTGGCCTCGATGACCGCGGCCGCGCGTTCCTATGTGACGCCTGTGCCAATCCCGCGAGAACTCGGCGTTGTGGATCTTCCGAGCTACGCGGGAAAGCAGGAAACCTTCCATGCCCTTGCGGCCGCCGCTATCGTGGCTGCGTCGGCAGGCGCGGCGGTGTTGATGCATGGGTATGACGGGATTCCTGGCCGCGCGGGGAATGCCGGAGTGCTCAAGGCCTTGGGCCTGCCGATTGACATGGAGCCGAAGGTGGCGGCAGAGGCGGTGGCGCGGAATGGATTCGCCTATCTCGACATCGCCCTCTACCACCCTCCGATCTATCGTTTTTTAGAGATGCGACAGGAGCTGGGAACGCGGAACGTCTTTCATCCGATTGCGAGGCTCTTGAATCCGGCTCGCGCCGCGTCGCAGGTCGTCGGGCTGTCCCATCCTCCCCACTTTGAAAAGACGGCTGAAGTGTTACGGATGCTGGGTTGCCTGCGGGGTCTAGTGGTCAGCGGTGTGGAGGGCGATCCTGAGCTGTCGATTGCTGCCCTCACAAGGGTTCTGGAATTGCGAGACGAGCGGATCACGCCTCTCTCCTTCTCGTCAAAAGATGCTGGATTGCCGCCGGGCGCGCCTCGCGACATGGCCGGCTTCCCGTCGGACCAGCGAGAGAAGGAAGCGGATCTGCTCCGACGGATTCTCCACAATCAACTGCAGGGCGGGCCTTGCAACTGGGTCTTGATGAACGCGGCGCTGATTCTTTACGCCGCGGGTAAAGGGGCGACATGGGCGTCATGCATCCCACTTGCACGTCGAGCGCTCGAAGAGGGGGCGGCCGCACGAAAATTGGAGGAATTGACTCAAGAGCCGGTGGGCTCAGGGGTGACCGGCCGAGCCCATTGACCACACGAGAGGATCGAGTCCGTGCGACATCTTCGTCAATTAGAAGACCAGAGTGTCTACATTCTTCGCGAAGCCTATAAGCATTTTGACAACCTGGCCATGCTGTGGTCGATGGGGAAGGATTCGACCGTGCTACTCTGGTTGGCTAGAAAAGCCTTCTTCGGCCATGTCCCGTTCCCCCTTCTGCACGTCGACACGAGTTACAAAATCCCCGCCATGATCGAATATCGAGATCGAGTGGCCCGCGAGTGGGGCCTCAAATTGGTCGTTGGGCAAAACAAGGAAGCCCTCGCGGCCGGGATGAATCATACACTGGGCCGCGTCAACTGCTGTACGGCCTTGAAAACCAATGGACTCAAGCAATTGATTGAGCAAAAGGGCTATACGGGCATCATTCTCGGTGTGCGCGCAGATGAGGAAGGGACGAGAGCCAAGGAACGCTATTTCTCGCCTCGTGACAAACATGGCGATTGGGATTTTCGCGATCAGCCGCCGGAGCTTTGGGATCAATTCAAGACGACGTTTCCTCCGGGAACACACATCCGGATCCATCCGCTGCTGGATTGGACGGAAATCAATATTTGGGAATACATTAAGGTCGAGAATATTCCCTTCATCGATCTCTATCTCGACAAGGGGGATGGGACCCGCTACCGGAGTCTCGGCTGCGCACCCTGCACGACGCCGATCAAATCGACGGCGAAGTCCGTGGACGACATTATTGACGAGTTGCGGCACACCACGGTGGCAGAGCGATCGGGACGCGCTCAGGATGAAGGGCGTGGGATGGAGCTGCTCCGAAAAGACGGGTACATGTAACGGCAGAATGTTGAAACAGGCATGCAGCAGCGCTCTCGGGTCGGAAAAATCCTCAACGTACCCAAGAGGGTACGCCTGCGGTTTTTCCTCCCCTGCGGCCTTGCTGGGCTGCCTGTTTGAACATTCTGGGGTTTAAGAATGGCAGAAACAATCTCGAAACCATCCGAGAGTCTGAATATCGTCATCGTCGGGCACGTGGACCACGGGAAATCCACCCTGCTGGGGCGTCTCTATGCCGACACGGGATCGTTGCCGGATGGCAAACTTGAAAAAGTCCAAGCCATCTGCCGGCAGCAGGGGAAAGAATTCGAGTACGCGTTCCTGTTCGATGCCTTTCTCGAAGAACAGGAGCAGGGAATCACCATCGATACGGCGCGGACGTTCTTCGGTTGGAAGGGTCGGCACTACATCATCATCGATGCGCCGGGACACAAGGAGTTTCTCAAGAACATGATCTCCGGGGCGGCTCGGGCCGAAGGGGCGCTGCTGCTGATCGATGCCTTGGAGGGCGTCCAGGAGCAGTCCAAGAAGCATGGCTATCTCTTATCGCTCCTGGGCGTACGCCAGTTTGCCGTCGTCGTGAACAAGATGGATCTGGTCGGCTATCGGCAGGATGTGTTCGATGGGATCGAAAAGGAATATCGGGAGTTCCTCGGGCAGTTCAAGGCAGTTCCACAGCAGATCATTCCGGTTAGTGCCAAACTCGGAGATAATATCGCCAACCGGAGCG
>DASQFV010000287.1:0-8742 GCA_035632975.1 Nitrospiraceae bacterium | reverse complement strand
TTCGCCATTTCCGCCTACGATAGTGCCGGCAACGAAAGCGCGCTATCAGCCGAAGTCAGCAAGAGCCTCTTCTAGCGGCTGCTGAAAACGGTCCCCAGCTTCGTTCTCACCTCGTCAACATCCTCAACGTAGCCCAGAGGCTACGCCTGCGGTGTTGCCATCGGCTGCGGCCTCGCCGGATGACCGTTTTGAGCAGCCGCTTATGAATAAGAAAACGATGAAGCGTGCTGTCTGTAGAAGGATGCTCAAATAGACGATCCAACAAGGCCGCAGAGAGTCAGGCGACTGAGTCGTACCCTCGGGGTACGTCGCAAGGAGACGGACGACCGAGAACGACGTTGGGCGTCTATTTCAGCATCCTTCTAGGATTTGGCGCAGCGGAAGCCCGTATAACTGTTGCGCGTCTCGGGTGAGAGCTTGAAGCGCCCATAGGGGAGAAGATATTTCGGCAGGTCGGACCACGATCCACCGCGGAGTACTTTGAATTGTCCCTGTTCGGGGCCTTGCGGATTGTGTTCCGGTGAGACTTCGTAATAGTTCGCGCTGTACCAATCCTGCACCCACTCCCAGACATTCCCGGCCATTTGATAGAGCCCGTATGCACTCTTGCCTTTCTGATAAGACTGCACGGGCATCAAAACCTGGCTGTAGCTGAACCGCGCACCCAACGCGAAATTCGCCAGTTCCTTATTTGGAGCCCAATCGCCCCAGGGATATAACCTTCCATCCGTTCCTCTGGCCGACTTCTCCCATTCCGCTTCGGTGGGAAGCCGCTTCCCCTTCCATTGACAATAGGCATCAGCGTCCGACCAGTCCACGCCAATCACCGGCCGATCGCTATGCTGCGACAGATCCACTGTGTTCCACTGCCAGGGCGCAAGACGGTTTGTGGCGGCGAGGAACGCCGCGTACTGCGCCGTCGTCACTTCGTGGAGATCCATTGAAAAACCATCGACCCAAATCCGGTGCATGGGACGTTCATCCTCCAAAGCTTGCACCCCGTCCAATCCCATTGCAAACTCACCGGATGAAATCTCGACCATCGGGGTTTCAGCTGGTGCCGCCTGTTCGACCGGTCTATTTTTTCGTAGGCTTTCAAGCTGACCTTGCGCGAAGTCAGTACTTGCAAGCATGTCGATCAAGAGAGAAACAAGGATAGAGACTCCGAGCGAGGACCGCATTACGCAGTAGCATACACAAGCAAGCGTCACCGCGCGAGGGTCTTGCGAGGCCGGTGTTGAAGAGCCAAGAGGAACCATCACGAAGTGGGCAGGATGGTCAAAACGGTCATCCAACAAGGCCGCAGCCGATGGCCACACCGCAGGCGTACCCTCTGGGGTACGTTGAGGATGTGGCCGAGGTGAGAACGCCGTTGGGGACCGTTTTCACCATCCTGCCCTGCTCAATGGATGATTCCACTGACAACCCAATGCCGATCATCCGGCACATCGACGATCAAGCGTGTCAGATTCATCCTGGCTAGCTGCGCGCTGATTTCATCTTCCGTAAATGCCGCGAGCAGCGAGTTATAGAAATCTCTCCTGAGAATGTCCGGAGCCCCGGAAGCATGCTGATCGACGATGGCCTGCGCCTCTTCCGATGATTCCGGCCTCAATAAGTCCATCACCAGCACAGGTGAGCCGGACTTCACGGCCAATCGCAGCTTGTGCCAAAACTGCAGAGGGTTCGGCACATGATGCAGCAAGCTATTGGATATGGCTGCATCGGCGACACTGACTCCGGCGAGATCCTGAAATCGTTCACATCGGAAAGTGATACGCCCGGACAAGCCGGCTTGATGCACAGTTTCTTCAGCCAACCGTACCATCGACTCCGACGCATCGACGCCGGTGATGCGACAAGAGGGAAATGCCTGAGCGAAGCGTATGGGGATATCGCCGGGACCGCAACCCAGGTCGAGCACATGCCCCTCGGAGAAATCAGGAAAGTATTCGCGGAAACGATCGACGAAGCCCTGGTTTTCCTGTGAAAAATCCGCCGCTGCATAGGCGCGGACTTGCGCGGGATCTTCCATGAGTTCAGGTTCGAGTATGCGGTCCATGGCTTTCCCCTCGTAGGCTGAGGCTGAGGTTACGGACCTTAGCCTGCTTCTATCGTGACCTCGTCTCCCGGCCTCACCACGCCCTCACGCAGCACTTTCGCATAGAGCCGACTCCATCCTGGATTCTTTTTTTGGGAAATGCGCTTGATGTCTCTATCCCGGAACCACTGGGCATTCTGATCACAGGGAGTCGTATAACTCATGATCTCGAGTTGGACGTCTGGCCCTAGCTGAAGCCGGTCACCCGGTTTCAGCTTCTCCCACTCAAGCCCGGCGAGGGTCAGGTTCTCCCCGGAGGAACCGGCCTCGATCGAATGGCCCTCGTCCTGCAGCCGCTCGATCAGGTCTTGCGAGAACAGGCAGAGAGCCCGATCGAGCCCGCCGTGCACGTTGAGATTCCGTTGCCGGTCCCCCTCGACACCGGTTGTGGCGATGACGGCCTCCAGCACCGGATGTTTCGGCACTCCCCCGTCTGACACATTAATCTGGTACAGGTGGGGATAGGGTGGTCGTCCTGTCTCGGTCACACATTCACTCCTTCGCAGGATTCCACCATCAGCAATTCCAACCCCACCCAGCCGTCTTGTTCACGCCGTTGAGAAACCATGGCGCCGGCCTTGGAGAACGCCTCGACAATCTCTTGCTCTTGATCAAGCAGAATGCCGGACAGCAGGAGCCGCGCACCGTGGCTCACGTACTGAGCCAATTCATCGCATAACAGTAACAGCGTCTGGCAATCGAGATTGGCGAGAACCAGATCCGGTCGCAGCTCGCCTTGCCGGTCAACCTCCTCCAGCGTTCCGCATCGAAACTCGAGACTGTCCCCAAAACCGTTCTGTTTTACATAGTCTCGTGCGCAACCCACTGCAACAGGGTCGCATTCCACCCCGAGGGCCGAGGCCGCCCCAAGCCGCAGCGCGACCATCGCCAGAATGCCGCTCCCCGCCCCCACATCCAGCACGGACTCGCCGCCGTGAACGAGATCCTCAAGCCATTCCAATAACATCCGTGTCGTCGCGTGATGACCCGTGCCGAATGCCTGCTTCGGATCGAGCACGATCTCGATGTCCTGTGCCTGCAGCGCCACCGGCTCCCAGCTCGGTCTGATCACAATCCGCCGACCGATCCGGAGCGGCCTGACCGACTGAGCCCACTGCCGATTCCAATCCTGATCGGGCAATTCCTCAACACGAATGTCGCTCTCGGTCGAGGCACCCGGATCGACTCCCTGCAGAATACTATGGAGGTGCGCCCTAGCCTCCATGCTCCACTGTGGTTTCGGCCAATAGAGATGGACAACCCCGTTGTCATCCCATCCGCCTTGGATCACGGGATCAGCCAGCATGCCGAGCAACTCTGCCGCATCAACGGCAGTCCGAATCTGGACATCGATCCATCCTTCCGATTTCACGAAGGGCGAGAGTTGACGCACTCTCCCCCTTCCAGTAAGGTCGGCTCTATGCTCCAGAACCAGCCCGTGACGCCTGTCACGAAAGCCCGTTCACTGACACGCCTGGTTGAGAAACTCGACCGCGTAATTGCCCTGGCCACCGCCTCTAGTTCCTCACTCACCCGCTGGCGTCTTATCCTGTTCATCGTCGGAGCGATCTGCACGGTAGCCCTCTACAAAATGGGGTGGTATCAAGCCGGCAATGGGGCACTCATTGCGTTTGTCGCCCTGTTTTTGATTGTGGCCGCCTATCATAACAGGCTCGAAAATCGCTTGCACCGGCTTCGTCTCTGGAAACAGATCAAGCTCGTGCACCTGGCACGTCTCCGGCTGGATTGGGATCACATTCCCGCTCGTCCGTCCAGCGCTCCCGAGCATCATCCGTATGCCAAAGACTTGGACCTCATCGGCCCCCACTCGATCCTCCATCTGCTCGACACCACCGTCTCCTCGCACGGACAGGCGCGGCTGGTGTCATGGCTGCTTGAACAACCGCCGGGACCGGACCAATGGCTCATGCGCCGCCGCCTCGTGCAGGAACTCATTCCGCGATCGCTGTTTCGCGATCGGCTGGGGCTCGAAGCTCAGCTCATTGGCGAACAGGAAATCAACGGCCGACGACTGGAAGCGGTCCTGCATCATGCAGTCGGTTTCCCCTATCTCACGACCGTCTTAGCGATTCAAACCCTCCTTGCCGCCGCCACCATCGGGCTCGGGTTGGGTGCCCTGCTCAACTGGCTTCCGAATTATTGGATGTGGTCTTTCGCGGCCTATGCCTTGCTCTATTTTTGGACCGATCAGGGCGAAGAGTTATTGGAGCATGCGGTGGGCGTGCACTTCGAACTGGAAAAGCTGGGAGCCGTGCTTGGGTTTGTCGAACGGCACGCCCGGCATACCCACGCGGCGCTCGCCGGCCTGTGGGCGCCGCTGCTCGCACCAGGCGTGAATCCACCCCAGCTCGTCCGGCAAGCAGCCCGCACACTGCATGCGATCAGCGTCAAAGCCCATCCGGTCATCCACCTGATCGCCAACGCGTTCTGCCCCTGGGACTTGTGGTTCACCTATCGGCTCCAACGGATTCAGGCGCAGGTGGCCGCCCACCTGCCGACCTGGATGGATCGACTGGCCGAGGTCGAGGCCGCCTCGGCACTCGCCACGTTTGCCGCGCTCCATCCTTTGTATCGCTGGCCGGACCCACTCACCGCCGATCCCCAGCGTAACGGAGCGCTGGCTAGGCTCTCGGCTAAAGACCTCGCCCATCCGCTGATTCCGGAGACGCACCGAATCGCGAACGATCTTGCCCTCGAAACACTGGGAACCGTACTCTTGGTGACCGGGTCCAACATGTCGGGGAAAAGCACCTTCCTGCGAACCCTGGGTATCAATCTGTGCCTCGCCCAGGCAGGCGCCCCGGTCTGCGCCAGCCTTTTCGAATGGACTTGGGTGCGCCTCGCCACCTGCATCCGCGTGGATGATTCACTCGAAGCGGGCCTGTCCTTTTTCTATGCCGAGGTAAAACGTTTAAAAAGCCTGCTCGACGAGACGACGGATCGAGCCAGAGCACCAGTGCTCTTCCTGATCGACGAAATCTTCAAGGGAACCAACAATCGTGAACGGTTGATCGGGAGCCGGTCCTTCATTACCGCTCTCTCGCAAGGCAACGGCTTCGGCTTGGTGACGACTCACGATCTGGAATTGACTGATCTCGATAAGACGGTGCCCAGATTGCGGAACACCCACTTTCAGGAAACGGTAGCAGCCGGCGCGCTGCAATTCGACTACAAGCTCAGACCCGGTCCTTGCCCGACCACCAACGCCTTGCGCATCATGGAATTGGAAGGATTGCCGGTGCCTCCACCTCAGGCCTGATCTGTGCGGTCTTTTTATTCCGTTCCTGCTGTGCTATGACTCTGCGCACGATTCGGGCGCATTCACCGGCTTGGGGAGCGCCATGTCCATCCAACCTTGGATCACCTGCCTGCAAAGCGGAATACTGATCCGTCATCTCGAAGTTCGCTATCCCGAACAGTCATCGAAAGTCGATCTCAAGCGGGTTATGGGGGCAGCCGAATCGTTTCAAGAAATTCAGGATGCCCGTGCGTTTCTGACCGATACAAGCAATTGGATTCCACATTCGGTCTTTCGTGAGTTGATAAAAGCCTGCGAGCTGGCGTCCGGCGAGAAAGACATTACCTATCAAGCCGCTCAGGCCTATTACGAAACCGTCAAGACTCAATCTCCAACTCTCATCGAGACCATCGCTATTTTGTTGAACGACGTGGAGTCGGTGTTTCACTCAGTCAGCGACTGGGCCTCCGCGTATACCAATTATCTGCAACTCCAATCATTTGTCCGTCCGGATGAAACACAGACCGCGCATATCCTGTGCCGATATTTGCCGCCGGTCGATCCCGGACTGGGAAACATGCGTCTCGTGCAAGGCAATATCGAAGGCATTGCCAAGCTGGATCCCTCCATCGAAACCATCACATGCGAGGAGGCCTACTCACAACTCCGCCTAGAGACTCTGGTCAATGAGTTCGGCGACTCTTACCTCATGACCAAAAAAAACGATCGATTCACTGTCACCCGTCGGTCAACCGGTGAGGTGGTCGTTACCGGACGCACGATTACGCTCTTCCCCGAGTCGGTTCCAGTCAAGGAAGACCGCGCCTCGGTCCTTCAGCCCCGTGATGAGCAGCTCATCGCAAGAACTGAACCGCAGAATCGTCTGTCTGTGTGGGCGGTTGGCGATACCAGCGGGGCTGCGAAAGACCTATCGACCAACCGCGAATCTCTCTGCACCGCTATTCGCATCGAGCGAGGCGGCATCCTCTCGGCCGGCCCACTCAGCACCACAATCAAAGCCGGCGCAATTTATGGCGCACCTTATACCCACTATCGCCTGCGTTGGACGAATCGCCCTCCAGACTCGAACAACGCCGCTTCTTCCGACCGCTCGCAACTCCTGACCGACCGGCGTGCCTTCGCACATCAGCTCTTTACCCATTTGAAAAACCTACAGGCGACGCATCGGCACATGCTCACCATGTTTCTCCACAATGTGGAATTGGCGCAGGAGAATATCCAACTAAAGCAGGAGCTGTCCGCGCAGCAAGCAACCGGCGGCATCATCGGTAAGAGCGCTCCGCTTCTAGATCTTCTTTCCCTGATCAGAACCATCGCTCCTTCGGACACAACCGTTCTGGTGACCGGAGAAACAGGGACAGGGAAGGAACTCGCCGCCCGTTTGATCCATCAACTGAGCCGGCGCAAGGACCGACGCTTTGTCGCCGTCAATTGCGGAGCACTGCCCGAAACACTCTTGGAGAGTGAACTGTTCGGCCATGAGAAAGGCTCGTTTACCGGGGCGATAGCCCAGAAGAAAGGGAAGTTCGAACTGGCAGAAGGTGGCACACTGTTTCTCGATGAGATCGGAGATATCTCGCCCGCAGTGCAGGTGAAATTGCTACGCGTTCTTCAAGAACGAGAGTTTCAGCGCGTCGGAGGTACGAGCGATCTTAAAGCGAACATCCGGCTGATCGCCGCCACCAATCGAGACCTCCTGGCGATGATGGAGCAGAACCAATTTCGACAAGACCTATTCTATCGTCTGAATGTCATACAGCTCTATGTCCCGGCCTTGCGGGAACGTCCGGAGGATATTGCTGAACTCGCCCAGCATTTCGTCCAGCGATTCGCCGAGAAAACCGGAAAATCCATCGCAGGCTTGACGCCGGACGCACTGCAGCTCTGCTTGGCCTACAAATGGCCGGGCAACATCCGTGAACTGGAGAATGTCATGGAGCGCGCCGTGACCTTGGCGCCGGAAGGCAAGAAGTGGATTGCTCCTGACCTGCTCCCGAACAGTCTACGTTCGACCACGGATTCTGCCCCCTCGGTCGATATCGCCGAACTCATCGACCATATCGAATGGGGAGCCCTGCTCAAGACCCTGGAAAAGAGCGGCTCGCTCACCGAACTCTTGAACCGTGTGGAATGGTCTATTACCCGCCGAGCCGTCGCCGAATACGGCGGCAACAAGAGCAGAGCTGCCAAGATCCTTGGGCGCACCTATCGCTGGTTACGGAAACTCGAGGCGGAAATGACTCCTCGAGAGTTTCCACCCTCCAATCCTGGCTCACATTCCTGATTCCTAGGTTATCTGGTCAGCACTCAATCCCATTCACAAGGATGAACGACGGTTCCGCCACTGTGAATGCTCGTTCATAAATTTCTCGCCTCCGATAACCTGAAACTTTCCCTCCTCGCCAGGGGTTCACTCTCCTGAACAGGCCACTTCACAGACTCTTTAAGGTCTTACGTCCCGGTCGACAAGAGCACGACCTGATACGGCCATCATTGGCATGTGAAATGCTCACGCAGGTGAATCATGACGAGCCATCATACATACATCAAGAACTCCGGAGGTTGAGCCATGATTAACCCATGCAGAGCTCGAAACGTCATCCACCTGATCCTTCTAGCTGGTCTTATTGGCGCACCGGGATGCGCGTCCAAGCGACCAACAATACCAGTAGCCCTCTTGGCGGAGACGTCAACCATCGGAGTGGTTGTGCGCCCTACAGATCCGGATGTGGAACTTCAGATACCCAGAAAGGGCTGGCTCAGCAATACCGGCCGAGGAGCAATGAGTGGATCTGTGATAGGAGGATTCGGGATTTATTGCGGTTATGGGCTCTTTCTTTGTGTACCTGCCTTTGCCACGGTTGGAGTGATCGGCGGTGCCATATATGGAGCCGTGGCAGCCGAACCTGCCTCGAAATGGGAGCAAGCCGAGTCGGCCTTCAAGGAGATCCTTCCCGATCTTAAATTACAGCAACGAGTTTCGGAGCATGTTGTTGATTTTGCCCGAAGCCAGACTCCCTACAGAGTAATCCGAGTGGAAAACGAATATCCTTCATTCAAGGACGAGAAAACTGAGTACCGTGCACTCGCCAGTAGGGGCATAGCTGCTGTACTCGAGCTCACTGAACTGGCCGTCCATCTCCGTCCAAGCGGAATAGTCGTCAACCCACCCCGCATATTAATGATGGACGCGCGTGCTCGCCTAATCCGAACTTCGGATGGTGCGCTTCTTGATGAACTTGTAATCACCGATGGCACCTTGATCGGCACTGACTCGAACGTCGCGCGGTCGCTGGCGACATGGGCCAACCTGAACAATCAAGCGTTTCGTGAGGAAGTGGCTCAGGCTGCCCAGCGCCTC
>DASQFV010000286.1:0-10402 GCA_035632975.1 Nitrospiraceae bacterium | reverse complement strand
GTAAAGGTACTCATGAAGCCGGACCCGAAAGCGGGAGTCCTCGAGGTGAGCGTGACCGATGGAGGACCCGGCATTCAGACCGAAGACCTGCCCTATATTTTCGAACGCTTCTATCAAGGACGCACGAAGGCCAAACATGCTGCACCGGGGAGCGGCCTCGGCTTGGCACTGGCAAAAAAAGTGGTCGAAGCACACGGAGGACGGATTTGGATCGAAAGTGAAGCCAAGAAGGGAACGACTGTGCGATTTATCCTACGCCTTACGAAACCAGGAGGAACGGCATGAAGGCTGTCCACCATGGCTTCACCTCGGGAGTCTTGTCCTGTCTATTCCTCGCTGGATGCGCGGCATGGTCGGCAGCCCCACAATTTTCGAAGCCCTACTTCACGGTGGATACGGGAGTGGAGAAATCCCTCCAAGCGTCGGCCAAAAAACAGGAGGCGCTCGCCCAGAAATGTGCCGACCGCAATTCCTGCGACCATGTCTACTTTACGCGCGCCCTGCTGGGGCTCTACGAAAGTCGAGATAGCGCCTCGAAGTACTTCGAGAAAGTGATCGCCGTCTCGCCCAAGAGTCAGCTGGCCTCCTCCAGCAAGCTCTGGTTACAGCTGCTCGAGCATCACGCCGCTCCCGTTGAGCAATCCTGGTTCCAATCGGTCATCGCGGCCCCGGCCACTTCGGAGAGTCAGGCTATCCTGGCTCAGGCCTCAGATCGGCTGGTGCGAGACTTGCTTGATAAAGAGCTGACCATCCAGCAATTGCGGACCATGAAGGAAGCCGATGCCGATTCCCTGGAAAGCCTCCAGCAGGACCTAGCCGAGCGCGAACGGAAGTTGGATACCTTAAGCGGCAAGAAAGACACCTCAAAAAGTTCGAGCGGTACAGGCGTCGTGATGTCGCTCCAACAGCAAGTGACGGATCGAGATAAGAAAATAGAAGAATTGACGAGCCAATTGGAGGCATTAAAGCGCATCGACCAGGAAATGCGGGATAAGGTCCGTCCTATTCGTCCCCCATAGACGGTTGCACCACCTCCGACTGCGCCGGAACCGACGACACACTAGAAGGAGCTTCATGGAAAATGAACGTATTCTCGTAGTCGACGATGAAGAGGGACTGTTACAGCTTGTGAAGATGCGGTTGACCGCCATGGGCTTTGGCGTCACAGGCTGCACCACCGGGCGTGAAGCCATTGACGCAGCCAAGACAAACCGGTTCGACCTCGCCATTACAGACCTCCGCCTGGGTAGCGAAGACGGATTAGATGTGACGGAGGAACTGCTGCGGATTCATCCGGGCCTCCCGGTCATCATCCTGACGGCCCACGGCAGCATCCCCAATGCCGTGGAAGCCATGCAGCGGGGGGCCTTCGGATATCTCACCAAACCGTTTGATGACAAGGAACTCAAGGCCAAGATCGAAGAAGGGCTCTCTCCGCAACGGATGAGAGGAGAAATCCAGCGACTCAAGTCTCTCGTCAACGAATTGTACGGGATGGAAAACATCGTCGCGCGGAGTCCGGCGATGCAGCGCATACTCCAACAGGTCGTGCAGGTGGCGGACTCGGACGCGACCATTCTCCTCTTCGGAGAAACCGGGACCGGCAAAGAAGTGCTCGCACGCGTCATCCACTCGAACAGCCGACGGAGTAAAGGGCCGTTTGTCGCCCTCAATTGCGCGGCTATTCCTGAAACGCTCTTTGAGTCCGAACTCTTCGGACACGTGCGTGGCGCGTTTACCAGCGCCCATGGCGCCAAGCGAGGCCTGTTTCAAAGCGCCAACGGCGGCACGCTCTTTCTCGACGAGATCGGCGAAATCCCGCTCTCGATGCAGGTCAAACTGCTGCGGGCGGTGCAGGAACGGGAAGTCCGCGAAGTGGGTTCAGAAATCTCAACGAAGATCGATGTACGGATTATCGCGGCAACCAATAAAGACCTCGGCGAAGCGGTCAAGAACAGATCATTCCGGAACGATCTGTACTACCGCATCTCTGTCGTCCCGTTGTTTATCCCGCCGCTTCGTGACCGCCGGGATGATATTCCCTTGTTGGCCCAACACTTCCTGACCTCGAGTGCGAAACGGGCGAATAAAGATTTGCGTGGCTTTACACCGGCCGCTCTCAATCGGCTGGTCACACATCCCTGGCCCGGAAATGTCCGCGAATTGGAAAATGTCATTGAAAAGGCCGCCGTCATGACGCGCCAAGACATGATTACGCCGGACCTCTTGCCCTCGATGGGCACATCACCGGACGCGCCGCTCAAGCCGCTGACTGAAGCAAAGGAAGAGTTTGAGAAAACCTATCTCAAGAACGTACTGCAACTCACAGGCGGCAATATCTCACGCGCCGCCCAATTTGCCGGACGCTATCGGGCCGACTTCTACAAAATGCTCAAAAAATATGGCATGCACCCCTCAACCTTGAAGGCCAAAGCGGAAGGCGATCTCGAAGAGCTGGAAGAGGACGGCGATCTCACGGAAGCCGAACGCTAGCAGGCTGCGGAAAAACTATTGTGGCATGCCAGGTTCCTTTTCTCCTGCCTCACTTGCCAATCCGTAGAGCTCCATAACTAGGTTAGTCGATCATTAAACGCCGGCCGTTTCAATTCAAAGACCCCAATTCCTCATACAGGCGAGGGAAAGGAAACATGACCCAGGCCAAAGCCCCGCTGAGTCCGATGAATCGGGGTACGTCTGTCGTGCCGTTTCAGCGCTCAAAATTATCTTCTTAATCTACAGGAAAAAACCGGCCGTTACGTCGTTGCGTATTATTCCGGTTTTTTATCCAAGGCAAGTATTTCGCAATCCGGGATTAGCAATGAAGACAAGAACGGCATTTTGATGGTCGTTCACGGTCCGAATCGTAAGGGATGGGATGTTGAGCTTTACGGATCACTGGACAGGCTACGTAGCATTAGCTGTGTTTCTGGTCGCCTATGTGTTTGTTATTGTCGAAGAAAATCTGCAGCTGCGGAAATCAAAACCCGTCATGGTGGCGGCAGGTGTAATCTGGCTACTGACGGCGATCGCGTATGCTTCTCAAAACCAATCCCATCTCGTCGCCGAAATCCTGCGCCATAATCTGCTGGAATACGCAGAGTTGATGCTGTTTCTTCTCTCCGCGATGACCTTTATTAATACGATGAGTGAACGCAAAATTTTTGAGACACTGCGGACACGCCTAGTGTCGTTAGGACTGTCCTTTCGTGCGGTGTTCTGGTTAACCGGCATGCTGGCTTTTTTTATATCCCCTATCGCGGATAATCTGACGACGGCGCTGGTGATGGGAGCCGTGGTCATGGCGATGGGAGCAGGCCAGGGCCAGTTCATCGCCGCTGCCTGCATCAATGTGGTGGTAGCGGCCAACGCGGGTGGTGCATTTAGCCCCTTTGGTGACATCACGACCCTCATGGTCTGGCAGAAAGGTGTGGTTCAGTTTGGGGATTTTTTTGCACTCTTCATACCCTCTCTAATCAACTGGCTTGTTCCGGCGGCACTGATTTCCATGGCAATTCCACACGAGAAGCCCTCAGCCAGGACAGATACCGTGCAGGTCAAGTATGGCGGCTATTTCATCGTGATCCTGTTTCTTATCACCATAGCCGGAACCGTTCTCATGCATCATTTTCTTGAGCTACCTCCGTTTCTCGGCATGATGACTGGACTGGGTGTCCTGAAAGTCTATGGTTATTTCATCCGACGCAAGGAGCTGAACCAGCGGACGGAAATCCCCGCGTTTGATGGCACCGTAGGCCTCAGCGCAGTTCTCAAGCCTGCAGTCAAGCCATTCGATGTGTTCATCAGCATGAAGCGTGTGGAATGGGATACGCTGATGTTCTTTTACGGTATTATGCTCTGCGTCGGCGGGCTTGGCGCACTGGGGTATCTGGCGACACTCTCTGATGTTCTCTATGGGGGTTTGGGCGCCACAACAGCGAATATCCTTGTCGGGCTTCTTTCAGCGGTCATCGACAACATCCCCGTCATGTTTGCGGTGTTGAGCATGAACCTGGATATGAGTCTCGGCCAATGGCTGTTGGTGACGTTCACAGCCGGTGTCGGCGGATCGCTGTTGTCCATCGGGTCGGCAGCGGGCGTGGCCCTCATGGGGCAGGCACGGGGAATCTATACGTTTTCTACCCACCTGAAATGGACATGGGCTATTGCCTTAGGCTATGCCGCAAGTATCGCCATTCACATAGTGATGAATGGAGCCCTCTTTAGTCCATAGAGTCTAGAAACCCGATCGCGCAGGAGGCTTCAGCACCCTTGCCGATAAACTCCTACAGGGCTAAGGGCTACGAAGAGCTCCGCATGCTTATTAGAGATGCTCCGCGCGGGAGCGCGGGGAGCTTCACATGAGGGACGACTTGGGCGTATCCTAACAGGCATGAAACGGTGGTATCTGTATCTGATAGCTGTGCCGCTTGGGTTGGTGATCTTGATTTACCTCGTCGGATTGAACTTTTCAATTAACTTCTCCGACATTTGGAGTAGGGACAATCAAGCAAAGAACAGGCAGCGCGATGTCGGAGCGATGCCGGATGTAACAGCGGTCCCCAAAGATGTACTTGCGCTACGGCGAGAGCATCAACTGAGACCGCTGACTGAACGGGAAGAGGGAAAAAAACTACAGGATTTGCCGAATGGAATATACGGTTTCTCAATGTGCAACGTCGTATCACTAAACGGGAAGCGTGGCAACACATTCTCGTTGGAGATTCAGAAGCATGATGGGATCGTTTACTACGTTGGGTATGCCTCTGACGAGCACATAGAAAAATATCTGACTCGTCAAAAAAACTTTCATATACTCACGTCCCCTCACTCATGGGAAGGGGCTTCCTCACTGTTCGAAATCCCCGTAGAGTTTGTATCGAAATGCGAGGAGCGTCCGATTCGAGATGGTTATCTTTTTGACCTGTTTGTTGCAACCATCCCCGAGTTGCATTCCTAAGAGGCAATCAATTTTGTGGTATCTGATAATTCCTGAGCAAGCAATGTGAAAGGGCATCCCGCAGCAGAGCAGCTGAGCCAACCTCGGACAACCTAACCTCACAAGAAAACGACGAATTAGAAAAACCATGACGGGTGTGGGTGGGCGTGGTTTGTCCTGTTCTGGTAGCAGCGTGGTAGCAGATGACGGATGGTGGAAAGAAGGATGGGGTTTATTTAGACTTGAGAGAAGCCATATCGATGGAGAAGCGGTACTTCACATCGGACTTGAGCAGTCTGTCGTAGGCTTCGTTGACCTTCTGGATGGGAATAACTTCAACATCGGCAGTGATGTTATGAGACCCGCAAAAATCGAGCATCTCCTGGGTCTCGGGGATACCACCTATGGGTGAGCCGGAGAGGCTGCGGCGTCCGAACAGAAGGCTAAAGGCAGCGACGGCGAGAGGCTTCTCGGGCGCGCCGACGAGGGTAATGTTGCCATCGCGGCGGAGAAGGTCGATGTAGGCGTTAATGTCGTGATCGGCAGAGACAGCGTCGAGGATGAAGTCGAAACTGCCGGCTTGTTTCTTCATCTCGTCGGCGTGGCGGGAGACGACGACTTCGTCGGCCCCAAGGCGGAGCGCGTCTTCCTTCTTGTTAGGTGAAGTGGTGAAGACCACAACGTCGGCTCCGAGCGCATGAGCAAACTTCACGGCCATGTGACCCAGTCCCCCGAGACCGACCACGCCGACCTTCTTGCCCCTGGTGACGCCCCAATGGCGCATAGGCGAGTATGTTGTAATCCCGGCGCACAGCAGCGGCGCTGTTCCCGCGAGATCGAGGTTGGAAGGGACGCGCAGAACAAAGCGTTCGTCGACGACCATGCTCTCAGAATAACCACCATAGGTGACGCCTCCGAGGTGCTTGTCCGGGAAGTTATAAGTCAGGGTCATGTTCCGGCAGAACTGTTCAAGGCCAGCCTGGCACTCAGAGCAGGTCCTGTCGGAGTCGACCATGCAGCCAACCGCGGCGAGGTCGCCTGGCTTGAACCTGGTGACTGCCGGGCCGACTTTGGTGACACGACCGACGATCTCATGGCCCGGGACGCAGGGGTAGACAGTGGGCATGGCCCCGCTCCACTCGTTCCGGACCTGGTGGAGATCGGAGTGACAGATCCCGCAGAAAAGAATTTCGATCTGTACGTCGTGTTCGGTGGGATCACGCCGGGCGATTGTGGTGTGGGCAAGAGACGATGTCGCACTGGCAGCGGAGTAGGCCTTCGCGTTATACATAGGACAATAAGTATGCTCCCCAGGTACTCCGAAAGGCAAGATACGAAATTGTGCTTGCACGAGACGATTGACCCGCGGTTTCATAGTTCGCATGGTGAGGAACTTCGATGGATAATCAAAGATGCTCTAGGCTCTGCTACCACGGTGCTGCCAGTCGAGACCGGGCTGGTGCTTGATCAGAAGGAATGACAAATAGACTAACTATTTCGACCTTCGTTCATCTCAGAATTGTATGGGTGAACGGGGAGATCACATCGGGCGGGCGGCGTAAGAACGAATCGAGAGGGCATGAAGGCCACGCTGGGAGGCCTGTTGTAGGAGGGACGCGAAACGAATTGGCGGGCCTAGGAAGAAGGGGATATTATCGCCCCACTAACACCGGGTAGAGTCGTTGGGTAGAAGCTTTCCAGCGTGATGATAAGGACTTCCTCGCCATTGCTCCCAAAGCCAATCAACTCATCTTCATCAGGTGGTCTTTCGAATCTATGCTCCCACTTCAAGCCATCCGAATCAATATACGTGCTGACTGTGCCGAAGAATTCTGTCACTCCTTCCCCTCTACGCTGCTCCACCATCTTCCATGTCTTGTGAATCACCGGGTGCATGCTCGCACCCTCCTCTAGCGTAAGCAGCACAAATGAACTGGCAATGGTTACCACGAAATTTCGTGGATCTATCTGGACCGCAACCGTCTGACGATTGCCGGAACTGTAATCCGCTAAGGCAACGGCCTTCCTGCTCGTACCAGTGAAGGTGCCGATCGTGGTCTTGAGGAATCCAGGGGATTGAATTCTACCGAAATGAGGGTGCTCGATTGTTGTTAGTTCCGCTGCATTCGAAATGTGAGCGAGATCCATGCACAACATTCTACAGCAATGGTCTCTAGTCTCACAGATGGTATGGTTCATCCCGCCATTCTCGCCCTGCTATCCCACAGAGAGGATTTTCCAGGTCTCAACCTCAGAACGATCTTACCTTAGAGATTCGATGCGCAGGTCGTCGCGCCTAACTTCCGCCTGGATGTGTTGCGTGAATCTACCCTCTTTCCACAATCTATGAGCCTCCCTCTTCGCCTTAGAACCCATCACGCTACCAGTTCGTTAAGCTCGGTCTTGCCAGCCCCACCTTGTGGTTTGATCGGTACCTGCCTAGAATGGGCCTCCCTGCGAGGCCCCTATGCCCCACTCGATGCGTCCATTCCTCAGGTTTCCTCTTGCCTACCTTTTTGGTTTCTGGTCACTGATAACACTCTTGGTGCTGATTAGTGGACCCGCGTATGCGGAGTGGTGGGTGAGGGCCCTGAATAATCAAACAGACCCGACTCTATATGTGGATTCAGACACAATCCGCCGCAATGGAACCGGAGTGAAGTGGTGGGAATTGCTGGATTACAAGACTGTACAAACCGTGGCAGGCATATCATTTTTGTCGATGAAGGTTCTAAGAGAATACGACTGCGCCGGAGAGCAAATTCGGGTGCTTGCGATGGCGGACTTCTCTGGCAATATGGCAACTGGCACGGTGGTTTTTACCGACTTTGCCCAAAGCAATTGGGTGCCAGTTCAACCAGAGAGTAGGGGTCAGACTTTGTGGAAAGCTGCCTGCGGCAAGGAGTGATCACACAGTCAACGGCAACCTTCGACGACACATACAGGTTACGCGAGGCCCCGATGACCGTCTCGATTCGTCCTTACCGTCGCTTGCTGTTGACCTACGTGTTGGGCTTCGGGTCACTGATCACCTTCCTGATTTTGAGTAGTGGATCAGGATATGCAGAGTGGGTGAAAGGGGCATTGCTCGAAGCGCGAACCCGAACCTTCGGCCCGATCGACATCACGCCGGGCCAGCGCAACACGCCGCTCTCAGCGCAGCAGGCGCTGACCGCACCACAGCCCACGGGGGCAGACACGGCGGGCAGCGGACTAGACGGGAAAGGAAACCCGTTCGGGGATTGACTGAGCACGAGGAGCGCAGTCGCCGGCGCGGTAAGTGAGCCGAAGGAATTGGACAGGCACGGGAACAGAATCGAGGAGTGGGGCGGTGGGGTACGCCGGACCCCAAAAACATCAGGTACGCACTGTACTCGCAGTATGGCCGGTGTCGCTGGAGAGGAAAACTAGAGAGGAAAATCTGTGCAATTTAGAAATAATTTTTATTGGTGGTGACGAGGACCCGTTGAACCGACTAGATTCTATTTTTCAGCAATCCCCCCTATTATTTGTTGTCGTTCCCCGTGACTCGGCACTCCTACAATTATGGTTCACTCCGCCTCGTGAGCCCCAGCATGCGTCTCGTGCTCACATCACCCATGCAGTAAATACCCGCATTGCGCCATGGCCCCGCTGTGCGGGAAGGGGTTGCGAATTGGAGGTATACCTCGGCGCTGCGAAGCAGCGCGTGCCCGTACTGGAGCCCCATCGCATACCGCTCGAACACAACGGGTGGACCCTGTTGATACTGGGTCGTGTGATCTCTATTGAAGAGCGCATCCCGGAGCCCCTCCCCTTCGGCGTGCCATCCTTCACGCTCACGCGGTGCCCGCGCCTGCGTGCTCTGCAGTCGGCACCATTCAATGCGAAATGCGATAGATTTGCTCATGGCTCTCCTCCTTTGCGGGGTCGTACCAACGCCGACGGTGCGGCCAGTCTGCCTCTTCGTCACCTGATTGGATATCGCAGGGGTTGTACCTGTCACGCTCCAGAAACTTCCGCGTTACTTCGCAAAGAGGATGCCAGGGGATCAAAACATCATGTCCTCTCTTCTTGAGTGCCGGGTGTTCTATATGTTCCAATCAGTTGCAAGGGTTCGATGGCTCGTCCCCGAGACTACGTTTGGATCCTTAAGGAAATCAGGGTGGGGAAATGTGCAGGATGAAGCATACAGCCAAGACAGTCTGTCCTGCTCGGCAGGATGGGTGATTGAGGGTCAGGCCTTGATCGATGCGGAACGGGGTCAAGAACGAGGCGATAGTGAGTAAGGCCTGCACGGGGTGCCCGCATGTACGCACATGGCCAACTCGAATATAATCACGGACGCGGATGCTTCACCAAAGGAGGCCATCATGAAATTCTCTAGCGGGCTCTTCCTCGGGCTCATTCTCGGTGCGATCGTGGCGACGACGGTGTCGGGGTGGGCCCAACTTGCCCCCTTCGACGCGCCGCTGGCGGACCAGTTGAACAGCCAGCGGCAGGAGAACTATCTGAAGTTGGAGCGGGAGTTGGAACGCTTGCGCTACGAGCCGCTCGATCCCTGTCGGCGCTGAGGCCGGGCGGGTGGCGCGGCAGACGAAGGCGATGACGCCGGACCAGTTGGAAAGCTACGGCCTGATCGAGTACGAAAAATTACAGCAGGTCTATGGCGACAAGCTAGAAGAGAAGCTAATCGCCGCCGGCCATATGGTCGTGGCGCTCGACCAGAAAACGCCAGGCTTGAAAAATCTGTTGCGTTCGAAAGGTCTCGGCGACAATGCCATGATCGCCTCGATGTTGATCGGGCAAGCGGAACGCTATTGGGCCCGACGTCGGTGATGGCCGCATGCACGCACGCGGGTAACTTGGTTGGGGAGTGGGTCAGTGTCAACGGCGGTTTTTGCCTCGGCTGTTTCAACATAAAATATATGCGTTACCGCTTGCTGCTTGGATGGTCACCTTCCAGACCTGGAGCCTGACCCTGGGGCAGTGCTTGGGAACCGCTGGCACCCCCGCGAGAGGTCTCGGATTCTCCGTGTTCCCCCCCCGCAGCGGGTGAACTCGTGGCACTGCCTTGGCTGCTGCCCGCTTTCGGTTGGGATCTCGCTCGTTCAATGTGGTTCATGTGTTCTTGAATGTCCGGTGACATGTCCTTGGTGTTCGGCGCGTTCAAGACCTTCTTCAGATCCTCTTTTTTTATCTTCAGTCGAAGTTGGCCGTTTTTTTCCTCAAACTGGCTCCAGCGGAGAGGGATCGGCATCTTGGAATCACTCGGCTCCAGAATAACGTACTCGATTTCGCCGGTCTTCTGATCTTTGAGCACTTGCTTGATCTTCCCGACTATATCGCCCTGCATCCCATGTACGGGCTTCTGCAGCCACTTGCTGTCGGTCACTTCCTGCAACTTCCCCTGCTGAACGGGAGTGCCGGAATATTCGTTGGGAATTCCCGGCTGGCCCCCCGTCAGATCCGTATGCTTGTCCACCG
>DASQFV010000285.1:0-6411 GCA_035632975.1 Nitrospiraceae bacterium | reverse complement strand
ATAGGAAATGAACTTCGCCAGCCCCTTCTCCGCTGACACCTTGGTCAACGCCGCCGTCAACGTCGTCTTGCCGTGGTCCACGTGCCCGATCGTCCCGATATTCACGTGCGGCTTCCGCCGCTCATATTTCGCCTTCGCCATGACTTACTCCCTTTCTAAAGATCACCTGGAGCCCACGACGCGGATCGAACGCGTGACCTCGTCCTTACCAAGGACGTGCTCTACCAACTGAGCTACGTGGGCGTTCCTCTCCGTGAAACGTGAATCGTAAAAGGTGAAACAACCGCCCGAACCACTGACCCAGGCTACTTCCTCGACTTTTCACGTTTTACGCCTAACGCCTCACGTCTTCCTTTGGAGCGGGCGATGGGATTTGAACCGCACTCCGTCGTCAGCTCAAGCCTGAAACCCTTTCGCTGACTCCCGCTGAGGGGGCCAGCCCCCTCGCGTCCTCCCCACGAAATGGGCTTGCCCCTTTCGGAATCCCCACTGTCGTGGGTTCAATCTCTACTTCCGCGTGCCTCACATTTCGCGAATAACGTTTCACATTTCACGTCTTCTGGAGCGGGCGATGGGATTTGAACCCACGACAGCCAGCTTGGAAGGCTGGAACTCTACCACTGAGCTACGCCCGCCCATTTCTTTCCAAGCCCTGCAACGCAGAATCACAACCTCGCACCTAAGCAAGCCTTAGACTCCCAAGGTATACAAGCCTGACGTGGTGGGCAGGCAAGGATTCGAACCTTGGAAGCCGATGGCAACAGATTTACAGTCTGCCCCCTTTGGCCACTTGGGTACCTGCCCGAAACTCCTTGCACACGACACAAAGATCTATGCGCTCAATTATGATTGTCTTCTTTCATCTGTTTGATGAAAAAAGAAGAGCAAGCTGGTCCGCACACAGCTCCCCCTTCCCTATAAATTAAGGATGAAAGTGGTGATCTGTGGGCACAGCCTTGTTTATGAAATGCTCGATTCTATTGATGAAGTTTGGTGAAGTCAAGACCCAAAAGCAGAATTTCTTGTTTTTTATCCGATACCCCCTAATCCTCCGCCGGAATTTTGCTGTCGCCATCCTGCAGATCCTGTCTTTTTCATATCTGCCTTTCTCGATACTTGCTGAACCAAGCTCACTTCCCCTGAGCGTCTCACAAACATTTCATGGGCTTATGGAGATACGTCCTCTCCTAACCACACGACCTTATCGTTCGACCCCTTGGCCGAAACCAGAAAGTACCTCCCTTGCACGGGCATTCTTCATCGGTCAGACCTATCAGGCTGCGGAAAAACTCAGTTTGTGCTCAAATCCCACCGTGATCATACAAGTGGCGTTGACGCATGAACGGCTCGCAGGATGCTCAAAAAGGCCAGACATCTCACCCGCCCACCCACTCGCAGATATTTTTCACCAGCCCTACCCTCCGAATGCTTCGCAATCGATTTCCCGTGACGTGCCATTTGCCCGGGCGAGGTCCTTCTGGTTTTCCCCACTTCGCCCTCAGGGGAGCAGCCAGACTGTCCTTCACTGCGCGCATCGAACGAAAGCCCTCCAATTCTCGCTACTCCTCTCTAAGGGAGTGGCCAAGGCTGCCCTCTACTGCGCGCATCAAACGATATATATGCTCCCTCCAAGCTTGCTCGATTCTCTCTAGGGATGGGGGCTGATTGATCTTCCACTGCGCGCGTCCAACGAGGACCTTCTTAGGCCGCGCGTTGCGCGAGCACGGAAGATCATCAGGCTCCATCCCCTCCTCTGTTCTGCGAGCAAGAAGGGCACCTGGCCGCTTCCTCCTCATCCTTCTTAGGCCGCGCGTTGCGCGAGCACGGGGATCGTCCCAGCTACCCCACCCCCTTTTTCAGCATCCTGTCAATGATCATCGCGAGAATACCAGTCAGGCCGCCCACCTTCTTCCACCAGGACTAGCTGGTCCAGCAGCACAGGCGCTACAGAGTCTAGGAAACGGGACGGTTTCGACAGCAGCATGCCGCTTCCCTTATCAAACACATTGATTGGGTAGGTCAGATACAGATGCCGTTTGGCTCTCGTCACGGCGACATAGAATAGCCGCCGCTCTTCCTCCAGCTCCTCATCGGCAATGAACGAGTAGACCGATGGGAACTTTCCGTCCACGATCCAAATGACGAACACACATTGCCACTCAAGCCCCTTGGCGGAATGGATCGTGGACAATACGAGTCGTTCGTCATCGCGATCGGGTGCCTCGACACCGGTCGCGCTCCCGTCCGGCGGTTCCAGCGCGAGATCAGACAAAAACGTTTCGACCCTCTGGTACCCCTCCGCTATCGTCTGTAGATGATCCAGATCCCGCATGCGCTTAGGATAGTCGTCGTAGTGGGCCTTCAGAATCGGCAGGTAATATTCATAAATATGGTTCACTTGCTCGGCTGGCCGAAGGTCTCCGGCACCGGCAAGACTTTCGAGCGTCAGGGCTAAATCCCTGAGTCCTTTCCCTGATCGCCCCGGCATCTCACGAAAAGCGTGATAGGGATTGTCCGATTTCACGAGTGCATCCATGACATCCTGCGCCTTCTTTGGTCCCACACCTTCGATGAGCATGAGCACTCGATGCCAACTGACGGCATCCAAGGGATTGGCCACCACGCGCAAGTGGGCCAACAGATCCTTCACATGTGCAGTCTCGATAAATTTGACCCCGCCGCGCTTGATAAATGGCAGTCCGTGACGCGAGAGCTCGATTTCAAGATCGAAAGAATGAAAGCTCGACCGAAACAACACGGCCATTCCAGCAAGCGGAACCCCATCCTCCCGTAACTCCAAAATCTTCTGCGCAATGAAGCGCGATTGGGCATTCTCCCCTGCAGCCTCCACCAAAACCGGCAACGGCCCATCGAGCTTCCTCGTGAAGAGATGCTTGCTGTACTTCTCCCTCGCCTCTTCAATAATGGTGTTCGCGAGATTCAGGATCGGCTGGGTGCTGCGGTAATTCTCTTCCAGCTTATAGATGGTCGTACCGGGAAAGAGCGTCGGGAACTCCATGATGTTCTTGAACGTCGCTCCTCTGAAGCCATAGATCGACTGCGCGTCATCGCCAACGACCATCACGTTCTGATGGGTGGATGCGAGATGCCGGACGACATCCGCCTGCAAGTGATTGGTGTCCTGATATTCATCCACCAGAATGTATCGATACAGGGACGAGATGGTCAGCCGGACTCCTTCGTCCTCCATTAAGAGTCGCCGCAGCAGCACCAGCAGATCGTCATAATCCACCAGCTGGCGCTGGCGCTTCGCCGCCTGATACCCCCGCTGCAACTGACCTAGTGCATCCAAATGGTCCGCGAAGTGATTGAACTCCTCGACCACGATCTCGTCGAGCGGGCGTAGCGTATTCTCGGACTTGCTGAACATCTCCGCAATCGTCCCCTTGCGGGGAAACCGCTTGTCTTTTTCGTTCAAACCCAGCTGCGCGCGAACCAAAGCAATCAAGTCTTCGGCGTCGCCCCGATCGAGAATCGTGAAGCCTGGCTCAAGGCCGACAGACCGACCATAGCGCCGGAGCAACGTATTGGCCACCGAGTGGAACGTGCCACCACGAACACGTTCGCTACGGACGCCGATCAAATCACCGGCCCGTTCGAGCATTTCCTGAGCCGATTTTCGCGTGAAGGTCAGGAGCAGAATCTGTGACGGATCAATCCCCGAGTCGATCAAATAGGCCACCCGGTAGACCAGGGTTCGCGTCTTGCCGCTACCGGCGCCGGCGATGACCAGGGACGGCCCCTCACCAGCCGTAACCGCCGCAAGCTGCTGAGCATTCAACGCCGCCGAATAGTCGATGGAAAGCTTCCGGGGAGAAGCCTCTTCAACCGGGTGCTTCAACACATACGTTTTGGTTTCTCGTTCCATAGAGATAAGTGAAGGAATTGTTGAGCAGTCCGGTCATTCAGGGGGAAGCGCTGTATAACATACTCTCAGCCGCCCTTTCAAAGCGCGACGAGGGGTAACAGGATGCTGAAAAAGCCCGCCAGCTTCGTTCTCGTCTCATCGAGATCCTCAACGTACCCTCCGAGGGTACGCCTCCGGTTTCGATTCGCCTGCGGCCTTGCTGACAGCCTTTTTGAGCATCCTGAGATTTCTCATACAACTGCACCACTATCTAAAATGCCCACGATGTTTTGTGTAAAGCTGGGTTTCCCCGCAGCCCGTAAGGGTGTGCGTGCCGCCGTCGACAAGACGAATGATAGAGGGACGTCGAGGTGAGGACAGGAGCCGTGATGTGGATGCTAGCCGTTTGAAGATTCTTTACAAAGCGCGGCAGCAGATAGACATCGAAAAAAGATCTCTCCCCTTTTTATCTTCTCATGGCCCTACGACAAGAACACGAACAGGAAAGCACAAGTGACCGCAGGCAGGGCATGAACCCACCAGCGCCACGGTATGCGGATGAGCGCTACGCCTGGAACCATGACAGAAGTTGCACCGATTAAAAGGAGTAGTCCAGAGAAGAGACCCAGCATCCCACCATGGTGATCGTTTGGAGCCGGTATTAGAGGTGATGCCATCAAGTAGAAGGCGACCAGCATTGCTAACCCGGCAACTACTACTTCTGCCCATCCAAGGACCCGGGTAGCAGCCATGCTACTACAGTGTATTGTCATTTCGACGTCCACCATCTGAGTTCACCGGCGCGTAAAGCTACTGCGTATACTCCTTGATCTTAGCGGCTGTCTGCTCAGCCGACTTCTCCAATGTACTTTCCGTTTGATGAGCCTTATCCATCGGAGTCTTTATCGCATCCACCGCGGCCTGCCCTGCTGCCTGCGTCGCCGCATTGCCGGATGCAGCCGCAGCTTTCGTCTTCTCTATCGGCGTCTCCTGGTTACAGCCGAATAGCCCCACCACCGCGAACAACCCGACTCCGAAGAACACCCTGTATTTCGACTTCTTCATCGCGATCTCCCTCTCTGCCCCACAATTCAACATTGAACATTGGCCATTCAATATTTCCCATGCCGCCTACCCCGTCGCCCACACGTAATCGTACTCGCGAGCAACCAAACGGACAAGCAATGGTGAAAACAAGCACTTTGATCGCCGAACGTGTCTCCGTTATAATCGCGCCGCTGAATAGGAAGCCCTATGGCCACCGCTAACCAGGAACATCAATCGGAGCTTCGCCAGCTTGCCGAACTCATACTCGCCGTGGCGGGCGAATCCGTGTCCGTCATGAAACGGAATGCCTCGGAGCGGGCTTTGAAATTGAAACGACAGGATGAGTGGGGCATCTACCTTGAATTTCTCAAGGTCATGTTTAATCTCACCGACCGGCTCTCCGCGCTGTACCTGCCGATCAAAGAACAGCCTCAGTTCATGGACAATCTCGAAGACGCCGTCACACTGCAATTGAAGAACGTGCTCGAACCGGCGTTCGGTTCCGGCGCCGATCAAACAGAAATCATGCTCACCGTCGGTGCGGCGGTTGCCGAGAGTCGGCAGGCCTATGAGCGGTACCGGTTCCTCGTCACTGAAGACAATCCCGTGAAGGACGAGATGTTGAAATACTTTGGCGGACGAGTCGCCGACGCGATGGGAGTCGCAGGGAACGCGCAAGTATCTTCCGCCGCAACGCTCTGCGCGAGCGCAGTGATTCCTGCCATCAAAGCCATCTTGGCCGGTGACACCCCCCCACTCGCCGCGACCGGTACAGCCGACTCCGTGGCGACCGAGATACCGTCGGCTCCACCCCCTTTCTCCGCGACGCCTAGGTCCCAAGGTCCGACGGGAACCGAAATCAAGTTGGTGAGCGTAATGTCGACCGTCGCCGGAGAAGAAGTGGAAACTCGGTGGGGACTGCACCCTCGATTTCGACAAGATCTTTCCCCGGAGGACATGCAACGAGTCGCCAAACTGATGAACCGAGTTGCGAAAATCCTTGGCGAACGGTATGCATCCGTGGCATTCTCCGACGAGTGGACATCCTGGCATAAAGCCGGTCACGCCTGATCGCTCTCGCATCGCTCAGAGGCTCAACTTTGAGAAGAAACTCATCGGAGATCGGAAGCACTAAAGGGGCTTATCCGTTCGCCAAGATCCATTGTTGTATGAGCGAACGGCAACACGAAGTGCGGTCGGTACCTCCTCGCCTCTTCGCTCGCTGCGGCCTTGCTTGGGGAAAGGCGCGCCTCGGCGCGCCAGGGTTGGGCGGGTGAGAAGTCTGGCCTTTCTGAGCAGCCTGCGGGAGTATTCTCCCTTTTTCAAACACGTGTGGACTAGTATGGTCCGGCGTGCACACAGACTTCGATACTACAACTAGGAGGTGCAGTGGATATTCCGCAGACAGCAGACACTTCATCACACACCATTCCATCCGGTCTCTCACGCCTCACGGAATTGGCGCATAATCTTTGGTGGAGTTGGACTCCGGAAGC